>JAFZPB010000094.1 GCA_017552595.1 Muribaculaceae bacterium | reverse complement strand
TCTTGGTGGAATGTTGGTGCGAACCTATACTATATGAATTATAAGGACCAACTTGTGCTGACTGGCGAACTCAACGAAATCGGCGAACCGCTTGCCGACAATGTGCCGTCGAGTTATCGTGCCGGCATTGAACTGACCGGAGCGCTGCATCTCGGCGATTTTGAATGGAACGCAGCCGCCACATTCTCACGCAACAAAATCCGCGACTTCGTCGAGGTGCTTTACGAAAACGAATCAGCCTCTGGCGAAAAGATTGTCACACCACTCGGCGACACCAACATCGCATTTTCGCCCAACGTTGTGGTTAATAACACTTTCGCCTACACATGGAAAGGCCTACGAGCCTCACTTTCTTCTCACTATGTCAGCAAACAGTATATGTCTAATATGGATTGTCCCGACCACATTCTCGACGCATATTTCTTCAGTGATTTCGACCTTACCTACAAATTCAAACTTCGATTCCTGAAAGATGCTGAAATCGGCGCCACCGTTTTCAACATTTTCAATGCCAAATACGAAACCAACGGCTATGCCGGCTCGGGATTCTATTTTGATGACGGCAAACCAATTCGTTACAACTATGCCGGTTATTCCGCACAAGCGCCCGCCAATTTTCTCATCCACTTGTCATTCCGAATCTTATAATCCAAATTATCGCAGATAATGAACTATCTTGAGATTTTCGGACTAATTGTCGGCCTGATATATCTGTGGCTTGAATATCGTGCAAGCATCTACCTTTGGGCGGCGAGCATCATCATGCCCGCAATCAACTTGAAGGTGTATTTCGACGCGGGTCTATATGCCGATTTCGGTATCGACATCTATTATCTGCTGATTGCGATTTATGGTTATTTCGCATGGCGTTACGGTCTTGGGAAAGCCAAAAAGGAGAAGCGGGAAGCATTGCAAGTCAGCCACACGCCTCTCCGACAAATACCGATTCTAATAGCAGTTCTACTTCTGCTTTGGGCGGCTATTTCCTTCGTGCTTATCCGTTTCACCGATTCCACTGTGCCTTACGCCGACGCCTTTACCACGGCGACAAGCATCGTGGCTATGTGGATGCTCGCCCGAAAACAAGCCGAGCAATGGCTCGTTTGGATTATTGTCGATGCAGTCTCGGCCGCACTTTATGCCTATAAAGGTCTGTATCTGTATTCGGGGCTATATGCCATCTACACAGTGATAGCCTACTTTGGATATCTTCGTTGGCTGAAGTTAATCCCGGCAAACGACAACGATTGACTTCAGCCTCTTGATTTTCTCGCAATAAAAGCGTAAATTTGCAGTCGAAACAATATTACAAATCTGATGAAACGTCTGATGTTGCTATCCACTATATCATTAGCCGCGTTGTTTTCCAACGCCAAATTAGTCATGCCAAAGCCTATCCAAACGGGCGACTCCATAGCCATCATATCCCCCGCAAGTTGTATCGACCCCTCGAAAGTCGATTCGGCTGTGAATGTCCTTCGCTCTTGGGGGCTAGCGCCGGTTGTAGGCAAATATGCTCTTACCGCTAACGGCTCCTATGCTGGCACAGTTAGCCAACGGCTTTCCGACCTTCGCTGGGCATTTGAAAACCCTAATATCAAGGCGATTATCTGCACTCGGGGTGGCTACGGCTCGTATGAAGTGCTCGACCTTTTGCCGAAAGGCTATTTCCGCCGTTATCCTAAATGGTTCATCGGCTATTCCGACATTACAGCCATCCACATGGCAATGGCACTTGACGGCGTGATGAGCATTCACGGCCACATGTGCGGGCATCTTTCCGAATCGGGTGGCACCGACTACCCGTCGGAGTGTCTGCGCAAACTGCTTTTCGGCGATTTGCCAGTTCATGGCTGTAGTTATGTAAAAGGAAACCATCTTGGAGAAGCGTCAGGGATACTTCTCGGAGGCAATTTCGCATTGGTCAACGACCTCAACAGAACGCGCATCGACCCAATCTCAAAGGGCAAAAACATAATTCTCTATCTCGAAGACGTCGGCGAAACCATTCCCCGTGTGAAACGAATGATGTACCATCTGAAGATGTCGGGGCTTCTCGACCGTGTGAAAGGGCTGATTTTCGGCGAATTTACCGACTACAAACCCAATAGCGACTACTCTTCGATGGAAGATATGCTTATCGAAGTGGTGAAAGAATATGACATACCCGTCGCATTCCATTTTCCGCTCGGTCATGTCGATGACAACCTGCCATTGGTGAACGGTGCTAATGTGACGCTGACTGTCAGAGAATCGGGAACAACGCTGAAATTCAACAAGTAAACGCGGAGATAATGGAACTTCAATACGCCTCCACACTTTTGGAAACGGCAGTCGATAAACTGTCGCAACTTCCTGGTATCGGAAGAAAAACCGCCCTGCGCCTTGCCTTGCACATCCTGCGACAAGACGAACAGATGGGCGTGTCTCTCGGTGATGCCATCATCAAGTTGCGCCAAGGCATCAAATACTGCCGAACATGCCACAACATCTCCGAGACCGACCTCTGCCCCATCTGTGCAAATCCTTCTCGCGACGCTTCAACAATATGCGTCGTTGAAAGTGTCAAAGATGTGATAAGCGTTGAGAACACCAACCAATTTTCTGGCCTTTACCACGTTCTTGGCGGTGTGATTTCTCCAATGGAAGGCGTAGGGCCCGAACAACTTCAGATTGCCTCGCTCGTGGAACGCGTGAAAGCCGGTGACATAAACGAAGTAATCCTTGCCCTCAGTGCAACTATGGAGGGAGAAACCACCAACTTCTACATCTATCGCCAACTGGCCCCATTTGATGTTAAGATTACCCAACTTGCACGCGGAGTGGCAGTAGGCAACGAAATTGAATACATCGACGAAATCACGCTCGGTCGTTCACTCGTCAACCGCACGCTTTTCTCCGACTCTTTTGCCGACAAATAATATGCAAGACTATCTCGCCGACGACATTATCATCCTGCGTGCTCCTGAAGCCTCCGACGTGGCTTCGTTCATGATTTGGGAAAACGACACCAAATCATGGCGCGACGCTTCCACTCTCGCCCCGTTCTCTCGCGGCCAACTAGTGGAATATATTGCCAATTATCGCGGAGACATCTTCGCCGAACGCCAACTCCGCCTCGTCATCGTCGACAATGCTTCGGGTAACGCAATCGGTCTGGTCGATTTCTTCGACTTCGATCCTGTCAATAGTTTTTGCTATCTCGGGCTTTATGTAGCAAAGGATTTCAGAGGCAAAGGCATAGCAAGCCGTGCAGTGGTGCTCGCCGAACGATATCTTTTCAGCCTTCTGCACATCCACCAACTTTTTGTCGTTATCGGCAACGACAACGCCTCATCGCTGAGTATATTCGAGCGATTAAGATATAAGAAAGTGGCCGACATACCCGACCGCCTGCGTCGCGACGACGGCTACGTCTCCGCCACCCTTTTCAGCAAAATATCGCCCTTTAATCTTTAAACTATAATCTTTAAACTTTCCACTCTATTTCCCCACCCATTCTTCGAGTGAGGCTTTGGTTGCGCCGTTGAGAAGTCGACCTTCCTTCCAATTTACATCGGGGTAAGCGGCTTTCAAATCGTCGCAAGCCTTCGTTATCGTGCTGCCGCCTGACGTTGCGAAAGGAATGACAGTCTTACCCTTGAAATCGTATGATTCCATAAACGTGTTAATAATGGTCGGTGCAGTGTACCACCAAATCGGGAATCCGACATAAACCACGTCGTAGTCAGCCATATAGCCGATTTTGCCAGTAATGGCAGGCCGCGAACTCTTGTCGGCCATCTCGACTGACGAACGCGACTTTGGATTACGCCAATCAAGGTCGGCATCTGTATAGGGTTCAGCCGGTTGAATTTCATGGAGGTCGGCGCCAGCCACCTCAGACAACTGTTGAGCAACGCCTTTAGTCACACCCGTTGCCGAAAAATAAGCCACTAATGTTTTCATCTCTTTTGTCTCCTGTTTAGCGTCGGTCTGCTGCGAACAGGCAGAGAAACCCATCGTGGCAACAGCGACAATAATTAACAAAATTCTTTTCATAATCTTTATCTATTTTTCAATAGTTCAACTACTTTGTCAACGGGAAGGCAATCGACGTGATATCCGTCGCGACCCGTCATTGACTCTGCCATAAAGAGCGAGTTCCATAAGGCTTCGGCTGTCGCTTCGATGGTGGCACAGAAAATCGACGACATCTCATTGTTTGACAAAACTGTAGTGGTCAATTTCTTGGCCTTGTCTGGGATAAGATTTTCGGGAGCAACGGAAAGCGCAATTACATAGTCACCGCTGCCATTTGCAGCAATACCGCCTGTTTTGGCAAGGCCGAGCATGGCGCGTTTCGCCACTCTTTCGAGGTTGCGCGAATCAAGGGGAGCATCGGTAATAACCACCATCATGCATGAGCCATCAACATTCTCTGTTTTCTTGACATGATTGATAAAATCATGCTTTCCAAGAAGTTGGCCTATTTGAACACCGTCGATTTCAAGCACACCACCATAGTTGGTCTGAGTGATTACGCCGATAGTATATCCGCCGAGCGATTCAGGAAGTACGCGCGACGACGTGCCGATACCGCCCTTAAAGCCGAAGCAAATCGTGCCAGTGCCAGCGCCGACATTGCCTTGTTCTACTTTGCCGCCGTGAGCGTTCTTGATTGCCTGAATTACCATCTCGGGTGTAATCGACATCTTTCGGATGGCGTTAAGACGGCCATCGTTGGTTTCGCCCACAACGGCGTTGACGGAGTTCTCGCGCTCGTTGCCAGGTTGGTTAATCGTATATTTAATAACGCCCTGCATCCCTGCACCAACCGACAGTGTATTAGTCAGAATAACAGGGGCTTCGATATTACCAAGTTCACGAACTTGAGTATAACCCGCAAGTTTGCCGAAGCCGTTGCCGACATAGATTGCCGCAGGCACTTTGTTGCGGAAAAGGTCGCCCTGATGAGGCACAATGGCTGTCACACCAGTACGGATATCGTCGCCTTCGATACAGGTGACATGGCCAACTGTCACGCCGGGCACATCGGTGATGGCGTTATTTTTACCTGTCTGGAAAATTCCGTAAGGGAACCCGAGTTCGCGGAGCGTTTTCTTAGCCGATACGCCGCCGACTGTCAATAATGCGATAAGAGCGAAAAGAATCAGTTTTTTATTCATGGCTATCAAGATATATGTTATTCGGATAAGTAATGTTCCAAAGGAAAAGCGGATGCGGAGGCATTGATGCGCCGGCCTCGCAGCGGTCGCGGGCATCGATGACAGCGCGGAAGTCGTCAATTGAGAGTTTCCCTCGCCCCACTTCCACAAGAGTGCCCACAACGGCACGCACCATATTGCGAAGGAAACGGTCGGCGGTAATCGTAAACGACAAACCCGTGGCGAGTTCCTCGCGCCATTCCGCTTCAGTCACTCGGCAGATGTTTGTTTTGACATCTGTATGAAGTTTCGAAAAAGATGTAAAATCATCGACTTCGAGTAATATCGCCGCGGCAAGGTTCATCTTCTCGAAATCCAGTCCGCTATATGGTAATTCCCAACTAAACGCCTGTCGAAAAGGCGATTTGCCGTAATGGGCGAAATATTTGTAAGTGCGCGAAGTGGCATCATAGCGTGCGTGGGCGTCGGGCTTAACGGGGAAAATCTCCTCAATGGCAATGTCGTGACCGACGAGATGGTTAAGCGAGCGAAGAAATACCGAAAACGCTTCATCCGCAGGATTTATAACACCATCAGGCAAATCGAAATGTGCCACCATCATCCGGGCGTTAACGCCGGTGTCGGTGCGGCCTGCGCCAGTAATTGCCACCTCCCGACGAAGGATTGTCGACATCGCCTCCTCGATCGTCTGCTGCACAGTGACGGCGTTGGGCTGAATTTGCCAGCCGTGAAAAGGCGCGCCGTTATACGACAAACGCATAAAGAAACGGTTGGTCGTCGGCATCGCGATTAATCTTTTTCGAGATAAGTGTAGCCGTAAAGTCCTGAACGGTAGTTGGAGAGGAATTCCCTACCCTCTTCGGGCGAAATTTTGCCTTCTTTCATTGAGGCTGTCACCCACTTCTCCACGTTGCGGACAAGTTTTTTCGGGTCGAACTGAACATAGTCGAGCACCTCGGCAACAGTTTCGCCGTCGATTATTTGCTCAATCTCATATCGGTCGTCATATACGCTGATATGAACGGCATTGGTGTCGCCGAAGAGGTT
>JAFZPB010000093.1 GCA_017552595.1 Muribaculaceae bacterium | reverse complement strand
TTGTTTAGTCCGAAGTATCTCTTGTTTCTACGGCAACCGTTTTTAAAGTAGCAGAAGCGACAGTCGGGCAGACGGTCGGGGTCTCGCAGTTTTATGTCCCCTAATAATGGTGGAGCGAAGTATCCGTCACCCTACGGCATTCTACTAAAGAAAACGAGGACAGGACAAATGGCGAGAAGGCTTCATGCGCCAGACACGTCACTTAAGACAACAAGCAAGATAACCCACTTGGCTGGCAATATTGTATCCAGAAATATTCGAAGTAATCCTTATCTACGGCACCTGTCCCCGTTTGTGTAATCTATAAAATGCAAATGTGTCAAGATAGCGGTAGAATATCAAAGCATAATATATAGTGTAGATAAAGGAATAATAGGTAAATGCTCCAATCCCATCCAATGTTACCCCCAAACATCGTTCGCTATTTTATAGATGTATTGTGTAAAGGTCGATAGCGCGACAGTTGCGAAGACACTCATCTGGCTTATTCCCCAAATGGCCTCGCCGGCCTAAATGGATAAGTCGGGTGAAGTCACCCGACGCGACGCCCATTTCCAATGAAACGTCATGCCAAAGTCGATTTTTCCGAAGCAGTTCTCCACGACGGCAGCCCCGACCTTCTTTATGCTTTCAAAAACTCAAAGAACTCTTTCTAAATTTCTGTGCAAAGGAAGATTGACACTCCGCAATCTATTTGCGCATCAAATAAAAAAATCACTTTTTTTGCAAAAAAAATCAAAAAAAATCGTTCTCCGCAAATAGGTTGCGGAGTTTTACGAAAAAAATGAGTAACTTTGCGACAGAAAAGCAAAAATCAGACAAGTAAACGAACCGCCGAGTTGTTGACTATTGTTGTTTTTTACATCATTGAAATCACGAACTATTAACACATACTTAAATTATGCCAGCGAATAAAAACGCGTTGTTACGCTATAAGGTTCTCGACAAATGCTTGAGAAACAAGTACAGGAAATATACGATTCAAGACTTGGTCGATGCTTGCTCCGACGCCCTGAACGAATTGGAGCAAATCGAACATGTGTCGTTACGCACCATTCAGGGTGACTTGCGGGTGATGCGTGACGAGAAATGTGGCTATGGAGCACCGATAGAAGTCTATGAACGAAAGTATTACAGATATTCCGACCCTGATTTTTCCATTACCGAACAACCGCTGACGAGCACCGATATCGAAACGATGACGCAGGCCGTCAATATCCTTCGACAGTTTGAGGGTTACGGCCATTTTGCCCAGATGTCGGATGTCATCGGTAGATTGCAGGACAACCTTGCAAGCGCTCAAGGCGCACCGAAGATTGTGGATTTTGAAAGCAACAAGAATGTGAAAGGGTTGGATTTTCTAACGCCGCTCTATGATTATATATCCAACCGTCAAACACTCGTAATTGAATATCAGTCGTTCACGGCACGAGCACCGCACCGATATAAGATTTTTCCGCATCTCTTGAAGGAATATCGCAACCGGTGGTTTATTTTCTGCACAGAACGCCGCTCTGGCAAAATATATAATTTCGCCCTCGACAGGATATTGTCGATTGATGTGGCGGAAGATATTCCATATCAGGACAATCCCAATTTCGACCCTTCAACATATTTCGATAATGTCGTCGGCGTGTCGAGGTGGGGTGAACCTGTTGAGGTGACATTTTGGGCCACTCGTGAACAGGCGTGCTACATATCCACCAAACCAATCCACCCGTCGCAGAAAATCGTCGAAAGTAATTGTCTCGGCGGCAGCCGCATTTTTAAAGTGTTCGTTGAACCGAATTGGGAGTTTATCTCACTAATGCTCGGTTTCGGTCCTGGCGTGAGGATTCTTTCGCCGAATAACGTGGTAAGGGCAATGAAGCGGAAAATCCGCGATATGGGCCAAATATACGAGGCCGACCTTAAGTTGCTCACGAAAAAGGACAAAAAACGTTGATTGGGCGTTTTTTGTCGTATTTATTTTGCGATTAGGAGAATTGTTTATATCTTTGCAGTCGCAATAAGGCGATTTAGTGTAGTGGCCTAGCACGCCACCCTCTCACGGTGGAAACCCGGGTTCGATTCCCGGATTCGCTACGACGACTAAGGCGGCATCCGATTGGATGCCGCCTTAGTTCGCTTTTATCGGATGACATATTTTTTGCCGTTATGAATGTAGATGCCTGGAGTAGATGGACGTGATGTCAGTCGTAAACCTGTGATTGTGTACCACGCATCATCGTCGCTACGCGAGTCATGGTAAACCGGCTCGACATCGTCGGGCGGAATGGCTTCCGCAATCCACTGAATGTGCTTGACGGTTTCACCGAGCATGCCGAGATAGAACGTGGTTCCTGCCGCAATGTGGTCGTTTTCGGTGAAAACGTCGATACGGGTGTCGGCGTCGGGATGGTTTTCGGCAAACACCTCATAGTTGCCGTAGGGCACAATCATATCGTGTTTGGAGTGCATAAAGGCTATCCGATGTTCCGGCTCCCACCCATAGACGAGAGAGTTGCTCGCAAGAGCGCGGTGAAGGTCGGTCATGGCGTCGCCGTTTTCTTCGGGCGTATTTTGGAAATTGTCGGGATTGGAAAGATAATCGTAGCAGTCGGGCGTGAACACTTTCGACAAGTCGGCAATGACCTTGTATCCGGTCGAAAACCAACTGCCTATTTTCTCGTGGGTGGGGAACATTTCCTGCATTTGTTCGGGAGTATAAGTTGTTCCGTCGTTGGCGACAACACCGTCTTCACATATTTGATAGAGAAGTTTGTCAATGTCGCCCGTGCTCTTTTGCTCTGCTTTTTCTTTGCTCTTATCCTCAATCCATCCGATTATGCCTGTATCAATGAATTGCTTGGTAAAATAGTCGGAAAGGGAGTGACTTTTCATATAGGGATTTGAGTCGCACATGCCCTTGATAATCAGCGGTAATGCAATGGTCATTGAGAGCGTTCCTTTGCGATGCTCGGTGGTCACTCCATAGGAGTCGCCGTCATCCTCCATATAGTAACGGAGCGTGGTGATGAGGTCGTAGGGGCCGTCGCCGCAAAGCGAGCCGGCGAAGTGGAGTTGCTCGCTCAGTTTGTTGGTCTCAATATGGCGTTGGGTGGCGAGTGCAACCGCGCCGCCTTGTGAGAAGCCTATGCAAAACGATGCGAAGTGGTCGCTCATTTGCGGATGGTTGCCGTCTTCGGCGAGTTTGCGGTAGAGGCTCAGCCCGTATGTGACTGCGTCGGCAACTTGGCGAGAGGTTAGTTCCTGCGATAAATATGGGTGTGAGCGTTGCTTGGTGACGCCATAACCTTCGTAGTCGGGAATGATGATGACACTTTTGCGTAGCGGTTTGTAATAACTCGACTCGGTTACCGGAAGCATGGCGAATAGGGCAGTGTCGCTTGTGGTGTGGTCAACCGGGTATTGAGTGGGACATTCGTAGTTGGCGACGATGGTGATATGGCAGCCGATAATCACAGTTTCGATTTTATCTTCTTCGGAAAGCGCTTCAGGAGTCCATGCCACTAAAGCGGAAGAGAGGACAATCGGATTTCCGTCGCAATCAATGCTAGGATAGTTGAACGTGTAGAACGAACTGATGCCGTCGGATTCAAGTTCCAGATTATCCGACACTTGCGGAGTATCTTCAGCATAGGCTGTATAGCCGAAAACCGCCGCAATGAATATTGCAAGTTTAAAAATGGATTTCACGTTCATGAGTAGTGCTTTTGGGCGTTAGGAATAGTAGGCGATGAGGGAACTACTCGCGACGGCGAAGGGTGTTCGAGTCAAATTTTTTAGTCTCGTTGCCGCTTTGAGGCAGTCGATTAGTGGTTGGGCGGGGAGTCGGAATTCGCGATTCGTTGATGTGGCGTTGTTTGTTGCCGGCGTTGTCTTGTTGTTTGCCCTGATCGATAAGAGCGCGTCGCTCGTCTTCAAGTCGCGACTGCATTTCGCGGCGGTCGATATTCTCGTCGTTTAGAGTGCCTTTATCGTTGTTTCCTTGCCCGCTGAAATCCGATGTCGTGGCGTCGTCAAAGTGAAGTGTGACAGAGCCGTCGTCTTCTTGCGTTTCGCTGATTTGGCTGTTTAGTTTTTCGTACTCTTCAGCAGAAAAACGCGAACGCACAAGCGAGATGTCACCAATTCTAACACGTTCGGGGCCGACGGTTTTGACATAGATGAACCCAAACACCTTCGCCGCGGTTTTATCTGGCGATGTGCGAAGTGTGACGGATTGGTAGTCGGCTGGAGCGCTTTCGTCGCCGAACGATAGGCCATCGTTGGTCGCGATGTCGGTAGTAGCGTTGTCGTAGGTGGCGACAATAGCGCATTTTATCGGTCGGTTGGAATTCAGCGCCTTGAATCGCAGGGTATAGACATCACCGGCTTTTGAGTTGGCGTCACGTGCAAGGTTGAAAGTAACGTACTCCGAAGAAATATTTTGAGCGAAAAAATAAGAGCGAGGTTGTGTCCAAACGTCGATAGAGTCGCCTTCGAACGAAGATTGCTCGGCGACAACCGGTACGGCCGCCTGTTGGCCGTCGTCGCGGCTGCCGTTCACTTTTTCTTCTGCTATTCGTTTTTCAAGTCGGTGGATTACCTCCTCATAGACTTCTTGATATTTCTCGATGTTGTGACCATACCATTCTATTGAGCGGTCGTATTCTTCCGAAGTCACTCCATGAGCGGAGAGAATCGATTGGCGCAACACTTTCTTCACCGAATCGTTGTCGTATTCGCGGAAGTTTATTTCCGTGACACTTTCGCCGATGTTGATATCGACGAGTAGGTCGGCCATGTCGCTTTTGGAGAGCACGTTGTCGGGCGTCGATGAACAACTTGCGACGAGAGTCGCAAGAAGTACAACGATTGCTGTCCGACGGAGCGCACTCATTTTGTTGGCGGTTTTATTGTTCGTCGTTTGACACAGATTCTTCCACAGTGTCGGCGTTTTTCGCTTTCTTGTTCTCCTCGTCAGATGACGTTGATGTCAACGAGCGATAGTAGAAGATGATAATTGTGAGAATGCCGATTGTGATTGCAGAGTCGGCGATGTTGAATACGGGTTGGAAGAACTCGAATTCATTGCCGCCTACGAATGGCATCCAATCGGGCCAAACAAACGAGAACAACGGGAAGTAGAGCATATCGACCACCTTGCCATAGAACAGCGGGGCATATCCCCATGCCACTCCGTAGAACACGCAGTCGATGATGTTGCCCAATGCGCCCGCGATAATCAGCGCCACGCAGATTATGTAGCCCGTTTTGACGCCTTTTCGCTTGACGAGTCGGCAAACGTAAACGGTCAATAGAACAACCAAAACGACACGGAACAGCGTCAGAAACAGTTTGCTGCCCAGTTCCATTCCAAAGGCCATGCCGTTGTTTTCGACGAAGGCAATGCGGAACCAGTCGAAAATAATCAGTTGGTCGCCCAGTTGAAGATTGGACTTCACCCATATCTTCAGCAACTGGTCGAACACGACCACAAAGAGGCACACCGCGGCTGCGATGAGACCTTTCTTAACAGCGGGTTTCATTCCTCGTGTCAACGCTTTTGTTTTGCCTCGATTGAAAGCGTGGCATGGGGCACGGCGCGAAGGCGTTCTTTCGGGATAAGAGTGCCGGTTTCGCGGCAGATGCCGTAAGTTTTGTTCTCTATACGAATGAGAGCGGCGTTGAGGTTTTGGATGAATTTCATCAGGCGTTGCGCTTGACGGCCTGCTTCTTCTTTACTGAGGGTGTCAGCACCTTCTTCAAGCACTTTAAATGTCGGCGACGTGTCGTTTGTGTCGTTTCCGTCGCTGTTGGTTACGTTTGCGCGGAGCGAATCGTAGTCGTGCTTTGCTTTTGCGAGTTTCTCCAAAATCAATTCTTTGAATTCTTGGAGTTCCTCATCGGAATAGCGAGTTTTTTCTGCCATAGCGATAGTTGTTTTTTATGATGAATAAAATTATTAAATTCGTTTGATACTAACTCGGAGGGTGATTTCGTCGATGTCGAGAACTTCGGCATCGTCGGCGAGCGATTCGACGATTGTCAGTTCATCGGCAAGCACTTGCGAGGCAATGTAGTTGCTGAACGACCGGATGGCGGCATCGGTCGCGTCATTGCTTTCAAATCTGAGCGAGATTTTGTCGGTGATGTCGAAGTTGCTCGTCTTGCGGATGTTTTGAATACGGTTGACGATGTCGCGGGCGATACCCTCTTGGCGAAGTGCGTCGGTGATAGTTATGTCGAGGGCGACAGTTAGGTTGCCTTCGTTGTTTACAAGCCAACCGGGGATGTCCTCGGATATGATTTCCACATCGTCAAGGGTGACGACCGCTTCGGGACCTTCTATATCGATTGTGATTTGTCCGTCGCGTTCGAGTGCGGCGATGCTCTTTTGGTCGAGTTCGCGGAGTGCAGCGCCGAGCGCCTTCATAATCTTGCCGTAGCGCGGACCGAGGCGCTTGAAGTCGGGCTTGATACGCTTGACGAGAATGCCGGCTTCGCTATCGACGAATGTTACTTCTTTTACATTCACTTCGTTGAGAATCAACGGTAAAACGGCCTCGATGTCGGCACGTTGGTCGTTGTCAACGACAGGAATCATAAGTTTCGACAGCGGTTGACGCACCTTGATGTTCACCTTTCGGCGAAGTGCCAGCACCATCGATGTCACCGACTGGGCAATTGCCATCCGTCGTTCCAATTCGGCGTCGATAAGGCTTTCGTCGGGAACTGGGAACGAAGCCAAGTGAACAGAACCGCCGTCGGCGATTGTGCTGCCTGTCAGGTCGGTATATAATCTGTCGGCATAGAATGGCGAAACGGGCGCGATGAGTTTGGCGACGGTCAAAAGGCAAGTGTAGAGCGTCTGATATGCTGCGAGTTTGTTCTCTGTAACACCTCCGCCCCAGAAGCGTTTGCGGTTGAGACGAATATACCAGTTGGAAAGATTGTCGCCCACGAAATCGTTGATGGCCCGAGCGGCACGCGTCGGTTCGTAGTCGTTGAGGGCTTCGTCAACGGTCTTTACGAGGCTGTTGAGAAGCGAAAGAATCCAACGGTCGATTTCTTCGCGTCGTTCCATCGGCACTTGAGGCGTTTCTGGGTCGAATCCGTCAACATTGGCGTAGAGGGCGAAGAATGAGTAGGTGTTGTAAAGTGTCGAGAAAAGTTTGCGGTTCGCTTCCAAAACGCCTGCGGGGTCGAAACGAAGATTGTCCCATGGTGCGGAATTGGAAATCATATACCAGCGGACCGGGTCGGACCCGAATTTCTCGATTGTCTTAAATGGGTCAACGGCATTGCCGAGACGTTTCGACATCTTGTTGCCGTTTTTGTCAAGGACAAGGCCATTGGAAATCACGGCTTTATACGCCACTGAGTCGAATACCATCGTGGCAATTGCGTGGAGCGTGAAGAACCATCCGCGCGTTTGGTCGACGCCTTCGGCGATGAAGTCGGCGGGATAGTATTCGCCCGAGTCGATGAGCGCCTTGTTTTCGAAGGGGTAGTGGAGTTGTGCGTAAGGCATCGAACCCGAGTCGAACCACACGTCGATAAGGTCGGTTTCGCGCTTCATCGGTTTGCCTGATTTGCTGACAAGCACGATGTCATCGACATATGGACGGTGGAGGTCGATTTTTTCGTAGTTTTCTTTCGAATAGTCGCCGACAACGAATCCTTTGTCTTTAAGTGGATTCGACGGCATAACACCTGCGGCAACCGCCTTTTCTATTTCGGCATAAAGGGCTTCGACGCTGTCGATGCAGATTTCTTCGTCGCCGTCTTCGGTGCGCCATATCGGCAGCGGTGTGCCCCAATAGCGGCTGCGTGAAAGGTTCCAGTCCTGAAGGTTTTCGAGCCATTTTCCGAAACGGCCTGTGCCTGTTGATTGCGGCTTCCAGTTGATGGTGTCGTTAAGTTCCATCATCCGTTCGCGGGCTGCGGTCGTGCGGATAAACCAACTGTCGAGCGGATAGTAAAGCACCGGCTTGTCGGTGCGCCAGCAGTGGGGATAATTGTGGACGTGCTTTTCGACTTTAAGTGCACGTCCGGCCTGTTTGAGACCGACAGCAAGCACAACATTCAAGTCTTCAGCACTGTTAGCGGCAACCTCGTCGTATTTTCCCCCGAGGTTAAATTGCGGGTCGTAAGCGTTTTTGACATATTTGCCGGCGAATTTGCCGTATTCCTCCACATTGACGAAACGAGCCACGAAGTCGGGATCGCAGTCGTCGAGCAGGAAATATTTGCCAGTGAAATCAACCATCGGGCGGGTTTCGCCTTTACGGTTAATCATATACAGTGCCGGAACGCCTGCGGCTTTTGCCACGCGTGCGTCGTCGGCGCCGAATGTCGGCGCGATATGGACGATTCCCGTACCGTCGTCGGTAGTCACGTAGTCGCCAGGAATTACTCGGAATGCGGCATCAGAACGGTCGGCAAACTGATTCTTGCCTGTTTGTTCAAGCGGCTTCACCCACTGGTAAAGTTGCTCGTAGGTCATGCCCACTAAGTCTTCGCCAGTGTATTCGGCGATGATTCGGTAGGGGACGACTTTCGAGCCCGCTTCAAAGCCTTCCATCGAGGCTTCGGCACCTTCGGCTTTGAAATATGCGCCAAGACGTGCTTCGGCCATTACCAAAGTAATAGGCTCGGCGGTGTAGGGATTAAATGTGCGGAGGGCGACATATTTGATTTTCGGACCGACGCACAAAGCCGTATTCGAGGGAAGTGTCCAGGGCGTTGTGGTCCATGCCGCAAAGTATGGCGTGCCCCAAGCCGACAGTTCATCGCTTGGGTTTGTTATGCGGAATAAGGCTGTGGCTGTGGTGTCCTTGACGTCACGGTAGCAGCCTGGTTGGTTCAATTCGTGGGTTGAAAGGCCAGTGCCAGCGGCGGGGGAGTAGGGCTGAATAGTGTAGCCCTTGTATAGATAGCCCTTTTTGTAAAGTTGGGCGAGAAGCCACCAGACGGTTTCGATATAGCGGTTGTCGTAAGTGATATACGGGTCGTCGAGGTCTACCCAATATCCCATCGAATTTGTCAACGTCGACCATTCTTTGGTGTATTTCATCACCTCGCGGCGGCAGGATGCATTATAATCGTCGACGGAAATTTTCTTTCCGATGTCCTCCTTGGTGATGCCTAACGACTTCTCTACGCCGAGTTCGACGGGCAGTCCGTGGGTGTCCCAGCCTGCTTTGCGCTTGACATGGAAACCTTTCATCGTCTTGTAACGGCAGATGACGTCTTTAATCGTACGGGCCATCACATGGTGAATGCCCGGCATGCCGTTGGCCGACGGTGGCCCTTCATAGAACACGAACGACGGGCAGCCTTCGCGGGTGGCCATGCTCTGTTCGAACAGGCCGGTTTTGTTCCATTGGTCGAGCACCTCTTTGTTGATGTCGGAGAGGTCGAAATTGTTGTATTCTTTGAATTTCTTCATAAAATCTATTTTGATACTATCCAAATGCCGAAATTTCGGGAAAAACGGGTAATTTGTCCGTTCCCTGAAATCAGTTCGCAAATTTACGAAATTTTGGGCGGATATGGTAATTTTCGTTTGACTATTTTTTCGCTCGCCTCGATAGACGGTTTCCCGATGTTGTGGTGAATGAAAAAATCAACGTGTCCGACCGCGAGGGCCGAACACGTCGTCAATCTATACACCGAAAAATCGGCAATTACTTCAAAGCGTTCTTAACTTGGTCGTTAGGAACCATCGATTCTTGGAAGGTGTAGGCTCCGGTCTTCGGTGATTTCACCATTTTGATGACCTTGCTGAACGTACGGCCTTCGCCTTTTTGCAATGATGCTACGGTTTTCTTTGCCATATCTTAGGTGTTATTTGATTTCTTTGTGAATAGTTACTTTTTTGAGGATGGGGTTGTATTTCTTGAGTTCAAGACGCTCGGTTGTATTCTTGCGGTTCTTGGTGGTGATATAGCGGGAAGTGCCGGGCATTCCGCTGGCTTTATGTTCGGTGCACTCAAGGATTACTTGCACGCGGTTACCTTTTGCTTTCTTTGCCATAGTTATTAATAATCTAATGTTTTAAATTCGGTTAAATATCCTTTTTCTTCGGCTTGCTTGAGAGCAGCGTCAAGACCGAGTTTGTTGATTGTGCGGATACCTGCTGCGGAAACGTTGAGCATAATCCAAATATCCTGCTCCGGCCAATAGAATTTCTTGGTGAAGAGGTTTACTTTAAAGCGGCGTTTGGTGCGGCGTTTAGAGTGAGAAACGTTGTTGCCCACCATTACTTTCTTGCCTGTGATTTGACAAATCTTTGACATGGCTGTTTGTAATTATCTTTCTGTTTGTTAATATTTTAATTCAATCGGCTTTGCGGCCGCCATCTCATGTCTCATATCACTACCGAGCGCATCATTCTCGGCGGCTTTCAAGGATGAGCCGCAAAACAACGCGCAAAGTTACAGCATTTTTCCGAAATGACCAAATTTTCAGCGTTGTAATTTTATCCCGCTCCGAAAAATTGCCAGTTTGTGGGGAAATGTGTAAATTTGCAAATCCTACAATAAAACAATCTTGATTATGTCAATAAAATCAAAGAAAGCGATGTCGTGTGCGGTGCTGGCCGGACTGTTCGTCTATGTCTGGTGGTTTTCCGCCAACGCCCTCTGGCTCGGCGACGACATCAATTACCAATTTGTGTTCACTACAGACGGTAATTATTCCGATAAAATGGTTGAAACAATTGATGATGTGTTTGAATCTCAAATTGCTCATTACATTGTTGCTAAC
The DNA here is from genome assembly GCA_017552595.1 of Muribaculaceae bacterium. Lineage (GTDB taxonomy): Bacteria > Bacteroidota > Bacteroidia > Bacteroidales > Muribaculaceae > RUG14106. The sequence continues at coordinate 630 of JAFZPB010000093.1, read as the reverse complement.
AGCAGATATGTTGCATACTCCATTACTCAATTTTTATTCATATTCATGAACCACACCCTTTTTGGACTATTCAATGGTATTGTATATGTTATTTTTGTGTGGTTGGTTGTTTCATTAGGAATAAAACTAAGAGATTCAGGATGTGATAGTAATCCGATAAACCACCCGGTTGCGATTGCTTATGTGTCTATTATGTCAATCTTATGTGTGTCGTCTAAGTTCGTCCCCACGACAGCGATTGGTTTCACATGGACTTATGTTATCGCTCTATTTTTTGTATATATTTTCTTCTTTAAACATCCAAAATCACTATTAGGATTAATTCTCCTAACATTGTTTGCGTTTGTAGCAGGAGCAGCCCATGACACTATTAGTTTTGGGTTTGCCTTCGGTTTTGTTTGGTATTTATCTCGTAATTTTAAACGTTTGCCTATTAGCGATTGGTTTATAATATTTCTCTTTGGATTGGGTGCAGTATCTCTTGTACTTTCTCCTGGGGCAAGGGCAAGGGCTGAATCTGAATCAGCATCTCTAATCACACAGTTATTATCTTTTAACTACCTTAGATCATTTGCCGTCATGATACTTTTGTTAATTTCGGCAAGATGCGCAGGTTTTAAGATAAAAGAC
>JAFZPB010000007.1 GCA_017552595.1 Muribaculaceae bacterium | reverse complement strand
TTTTATTTCAAAAATTTTTCTTAATTTTGCAAGCGACTCTTGAAGTCTTGCGCTTTCGTGACACCGACAGACGAGTTCTGCCACTGCACAAAGGCAAAAGACAGCCCACGCCGAGCCGAGTGAGGCGAAACCAGAAATGGAACAGCCAAACGGAGGGCAAAGGGTGGGAAATGAGGGTCACGACATATTAAAAAGGCGTCTTCAAGCGTCTTGTCTTCGACGTATAGGAATCTCGCAAAAATTCTGATTTAGTCGGGACGAGGCAACAGTTGATGTCCTCGGGATACGTTTATAGGGTTTCTTTTATGAAATCTCTATATGGCGTATCGGCGTGGGCTTTGGCGTTGCTCGTTCAACTAAATCGGGCAATGCGAGAGCCTCTGTACGTGGGACGGGCGACAGAGCAATTCCCACGTCTTCTTTTTATGCCGTAGCTGAAAACCAATCAACTTAACAGCTTACTCAGGGGATAGTAGTAGGCAATGAACTTAAACTTAACGAATTATGAAAAAAGTTAAATTTTTATTTGTGATGACGGCTTTAGCCGTTAGTATGAATGTGGCAGCCCAGCAGGGAAAACGCCAAGTAATCAAAACCACCACGCAACCGAAGCAGCGCACGACGCAAACCGTAGCGCGAACGGAGCCGCAGACCATCGTCACCTACAAGACGATGCCGGCAGGATGGAGTTCTCTCTACTTACAATGGAATCCATCGACATTTGTACCCAAGAAGGGCGACGACTTGTCATTTACGGGTTTGACATTCGGCTACAGTAAGGCAGTCGGCATTTCGGAAACCACACCGCTATTTATCGAGTTCGGTGCTGCCTTGCAGTATTCGTTCAAGTCGGAAAGCGGAAGAGATTGGGAGGAGAAATTCAGAATGTTCTCCGTGAAAGTGTCTGTGAATCTGGTCTATGACTGGCAACTGCCCAACAGCAGCGTTTCCATCCGACCTTTCGCCGGTCTGACACTTCGGGGTAACATCTCGGGAAAGGAAATAGAGGAAGACGATGAGTACAAGAGTGAATATGATCTTTTCGACAAAAAAGATATGGACGGGGAACCTTTCAAACGCCTGCAAATCGGCTGGCAAATCGGTGCAAACGTAGCTTTCAACAACAAGTTCTATCTTGGCCTGTCCTACGGCAGCGACTTCTCGGAGATTTGTAAAAACGTGAAAATCAGCACGACTTCCATCACCGTAGGTATGTATATCGACTAAACAATGTATCACCAAAACACTAAAAACGATATGAACAAAATTGCAAAAACATTTCTATTGGCTGTGGGCATGATGCTTTCCATGTCAGCCAACGCACAGGAGAACAGTTCCCTTGACCGCATCCACATCGGTGTCATCGGCGGTCTGCACAGCACATCGGCGAAGTTCTCCGATTTGAATGAGCGTATTTTCGACAGCCCGAAGAGCGTCAGCGGTGCTGTTTTCGGTGCATTTGCCGAGTTTGAATTTGGACAAAGCCGTATGTTCAGCATCCGTCCGCAGGTGTCGTTTCTCTCTCGTGGCACGAAACTTGAGGACATTCAGTATCAATCGGGCACGGGCACGGGTC
>JAFZPB010000092.1 GCA_017552595.1 Muribaculaceae bacterium | reverse complement strand
TGCAGCGAAATGTCAACGAGGCAGTAGAGGTAACCGTCCTCTTTTGGCTTGACGACCAGTTCGGGGCTCGGACCTCCGTTATAGGTTGAGTAAGCATTGATTTTGGTGTACTTCCATCCCTGGAACTGCTCGGGAATCTCTCCGAACGTCATCGTGCGGTTGAGGAACACTGTGCTACCCTGTGCAAAGTCGTCGATGACGTAGTTGCCTTCAGCACCGCTGACGGTCAGGTCGGGAGCGAAGTAGGTAGGCTCTGGCTCTGCTTTGGTCAATTCAGGTGCAATGAGTATGCAGCGCGAGAACGTGGCAGGTTCGACGATGGTGATTTCTTCGTTGGCCACACACGCTTTTCGGTAGGCATAGAACTTCTGGTTGGCATTGGCACCGTAGGAGATTTCGATGCCGTCAATCTTGGTCCATCCGTTGGCCTCTGCCCAAGGATCGACGATGTCGGTCTGTAGGGAGATGTCGACAATACAATACATGTAGCCGTCGGCTGAAGGTTTTGCCACCAGTTCGGGACTCGGACCGCCGTTCCAGGTGGAGTAGGCGTTGATTTGGGTAAATTGCCATCCGGCAAACTGTTCGGGGATGTCGCCGAACGTCATGGTTCGGTTGAGGAAGACAACGCTTCCCTTGGCGAATGAGCCAATCGTGTAGTTACCCTCGACTCCGCTGATGACCACATCGGGTTCGGCGGCCAAGGTAGGAATGAGGGCCACTAAGCCAAACAAGGCTGTCAAGATAATTCGTTTCATAATGGTTGATTTTTTAGTGTTATTTTTGACTTTTAGAATAAATTCTGTTGCAAAATTAGACTTTGCCATCGATGAAGATGTTGAGAAATCGTTTTTTTTTGTTGAAAAATCGGGATTAAGGCCATAAATTTTACGCTTTCGACAGGGCGATGGGGTGGTTTTGTGACTGAAATAAGCCCCACGGGTCGTCCCTACAACGTAATAAAATCGGGGTTCCAACACCCCCAAAAAACGCACCGCAGTGCATTTTTATTTACACTGCGGTACGCCTATAGCCACACCGCAGTGCAAATTTATTTCGACTGCGGTGCAAATTTTGAGATACTGTAATTTTGACTAACTCTCTGGTTGTCAGAAGAAAAGGTTGGCTGGGTGTTATTTCTCGCTATTAGGTAGTCGGCGAGGCTGGCTTTTCCATATACTCAGTGGGGGAAACGCCGTAGGCCTGGCGAAAGCAGGTGGAGAAATAGCGGGGGTCGTTGAATCCGACGGCGTAGGCAACGTCGGCCACACGTTGGTAACGTCCTTCGTCCATCATCTTGCAGGCGGCCGTGAGCCGCACGTGACGGACAAAGGCGGAGAAGCCCATGCCGGTCAGCGCCTTGAGTTTCTTGAACAGGGCCGACCGCGACATTCCGACCTCGGCTGCCATCTGGCCGTGATCGAAGTCGGCATCGGCGAGGTGGCGGTTCATGCTCTGCATACACTGGTTGAGGAACTGGCGGTCGATGTCGTTCGAGACGCTTTCGCCCAGATCGATGACGAGCGAACGGCGGAAACGTTCGGCGATGGCCCGGCGTTGCTGGAGCAGGTTGCGGATGCGCGAATGGAGCAGTGGCTGGGTGAAGGGCTTGGTGAGATAGGCATCGGCTCCGACG
>JAFZPB010000091.1 GCA_017552595.1 Muribaculaceae bacterium | reverse complement strand
TACTCATAACAATTATGACACTCGTCAGTCTGACTGGCTTGGCAAAAGAACGTTTAGGCGTGATGGCCGGAATGACTTTCAACACACTTTCGTTCGACATTGAAAACTACACATCGAAAATGACTGTCGGCTATAATGTCGGCGTAACTCTTGAAGTGATGTTGGGGTCGAAAGGTTTCGGATTCGACGTTTCCGCGCTTTTCAGCAACCGCAAAATAGACATCGCGTTAGACGAGCCTAACTTTGGTCAAACTTTCCATTCCGAAGGCACCAAGAGTTTTCTTGAAATTCCTTTCAATTTCCGTTATAAACTCCAGCTGTCAACCGTCGGCCACATTGTGAAGCCCTACATTTTCACTGGTCCGGGCTTGCATTTCATGCTCAACAACAAGCCTTATGTCAACAATTATTACATTAGGGACACCGGCGAGCGTATAGAGGCGTCGAGTATCATCGGCCCGCAGTTCAACGGGGCATGGAATTTTGACTGGAATGTGGGAGTGGGAGTCGAACTGTTCGAGCATGCGCAGGTAGCATTCCGCTATTGTCGCGACCTCTCAAAGTCGATACACACCTATAATTTGCAGGGAATTCAGGACAAGATGAGTTTCAACACCTTCTGCGTCCAAGCCACTTGGTTGTTTTGATTAGCCAGTAGCCTTTCTATAAACTCTTTTTCAGTCCTTTCATTGTTAGGGCGACACGGTGTCGTTCCAAATCGACGCTTTTGACACGAACTTTAACGTGTTGGTTGATTTTTACCACTTCGGCTGGCGAATCCACACGATGGTCGGCCATTTCCGACACGTGAACGAGTCCGTCCTCCTTGATGCCGATGTTGACGAACGCGCCGAAAGCGGTAATATTCGTTACGATGCCGTTCAATTCCATTCCCGGGACGAGGTCCTCGATATCGTTAACATCTTCGGCGAATTCGATGGTGTCGGCTGTCTCGCGCGGGTCGCGGCCCGGTTTTTCGAGTTCTTCAGCGATGTCGTTGAGTGTCGGCAGACCTACGTCGCCTTCCACATATTTCGAAAGGTCGATTGATGCGATTATGTCGTGGTTGCGCACGAGTTGGTCGATGCCCACGTTGAGGTCGCGGGCGATTTTGCTCACGATGTGGTAACTTTCAGGGTGTACGGCGGTGTTGTCAAGGACGTTTTCGGCATTGGGGATTCGGAGAAAACCCGCGCATTGGTCGAAAGTTTTTTCGCCAAGGCGAGGCACCTTCATCAAGTCGTCGCGCGAACGGAAATCGCCGTTTTGCGCACGATATTCGACGATTTTTCGTGCGAGTTGTGGCCCGATGCCGGCAACGTATGCGAGCAGATGGGGAGATGCGGTGTTGAGATTTACACCCACTGAATTGACGCAACTTTCGACGGTGAAATCGAGGGCGGCTTTAAGCCGCGACTGGTCGACGTCGTGTTGGTATTGTCCGACTCCGATTGATTTCGGGTCGATTTTCACGAGTTCTGCGAGCGGGTCGATAAGCCGCCGGCCGATAGAAACTGCGCCTCGAACGGTCACATCTTCGTTGGGGACTTCTTCGCGTGCCACTTCTGAAGCCGAATAAATCGACGCGCCCTGTTCGCTGACTACGAAAATTTCCACGTCGCGACCGAAGTCGAGCGACCGAAGAAATCGCTCGGTTTCGCGGCTTGCGGTGCCGTTTCC
>JAFZPB010000090.1 GCA_017552595.1 Muribaculaceae bacterium | reverse complement strand
CAATTAGTCGAAGAACCCCATCAAGCTGAAGCTAACACCGACATTTAATCATCAAAAGGTCGCATCGAACGCAGGTGCGACTTTTTTGATATAATTAAATTAATCGAGTCATACTTCGGTCACTGACTCTGATTCATAAAAATTTCGACGCCAATATTGCGTCACCCACAATCTATTAACCGCAATCAAAAGGAATTTTTATGGATCAAGAAACTTATTACCAAGAACATCACCTGCATCAACCGGTCGACGTCGACGCTACTTTTTCGCGCAAACTTTTAGGGCACTGTCAGCCAATTGTCTTTCGCACCGAAGCCGGCAGGGAAGTCCAAATCACCGAAATTGGCTTAATTCATCCCAAATACGACGGCCTGAAGACTATTTTCGCTTTCGATGTCACCGACGGTGCCACCGACTATCGTCTCTGCCTTGATACCGAGAGTTTGAACTGGTACCTCGAATTTGAGGGAGATCATTATGACTAACCATATCATGTACATCGACCTTAATTCCTGTTTCGCTACTATCGAGCAACAGAGCAGACCAATGCTCCGCGGTCGTCCCGTCGCTATTAGTAACCGTATCACGCCAAACTCCTGCATTATTGCCGCCAGCTACGAAGCCAAGGCTCGCGGCGTCAAGGTTGGCATGCGCCGCGGCGAAGCTCAGCTCCTATGTCCGGATTTAATTTTCGTCGAAACCGAGCCCGACAAATACATTTTCGTTCACCAAAAACTCCGCAATATCATGGAATCTTATTCACCTATCGTCGTAATGAAATCTATCGACGAAGGCCTCCTCGACCTTGCCGAATCACCCAAACATATCAGGCGGATGCCGCATGCCGAACTGGCCAAAGAAATCAAAACTCGTCTCCACACCGAAATCGGCTGCTGGATGCGCTGCAATATCGGCATTTCCAGTAATCGTTTTCTCGCCAAAACCGCTGCCGAACTCCATAAACCCGATGGCTTCGACGAAATCACCGCCCAGAACCAACGCCAAATATTTAACGCACTCAAACTCACCGATTTACCCGGCATTAACATCCGCATGCAGGCTCGTCTTAATGCCGTTGGCATCTTCACACCGCTTCAGCTTCTCGACGCCGACGAACGCACGCTCGTTAAAATGGTCTGCCGCAGTATCGATGGCACCAAGTGGTACAAACGCCTACGCGGCATCGAAGTCGACGACTGGATTAGCGGCATCAAATCTATTGGTCGCAAATACGTCCTAGAGGGCAAGCACCTCACTAGGGGCGAGATTTATGCCCGTATCATGCACCTTTCCGAAGACGTCGGCTATCGTCTCCGCAGTAAACGGCTCTATGCTCGCGGCGTCTATGTCTGGGCCTTCACTTACGCCGGACAATATCTGCACCATGCTCACATTTACAAAACCGCTTTCAATACCGACCAAGATATCCTGGCTGCCGCCCGCGAGCTTTTTGCCGATTTTCCAGCACCACTCCGCATTATCGGTATTACTTTATACAAGATCCAAACCCAGCCAGAGCAACAGCTTTGTTTCGATCAGGCTACCATCGATTCTCGAGAGCAGCTTTGTCTTGCTGCCGATAATATCAACCTGCGTTTCGGCTCACGCACCATTCATTATGCCGACAGTTGCGGCACTGATCACGTCAAAACTAAGATTCCATTTGGATCCACACGCTATTTAGATCACTCCGTCACTTGACGCTATCTTAAAATAAT
>JAFZPB010000089.1 GCA_017552595.1 Muribaculaceae bacterium | reverse complement strand
GTAATGTAGCCGGCATCTTGCAACAACTCAAGCCAATATTCGGTCTCGCTTGCCTCTTTAAGCGCAATGTTCATTTTTGCCCCGAAGTCCGCCATACTTTGTCCGCGAATAGCCTCTTTGACATTTGCCCCTATACTTGTGGCGGACTTCAACATTTGCTTGGAAATTACGTATTCCCTCTTCTCCCCCACAAGTGTCCTAAATAACTCTATGCTACGTAAGGCAAATGCTTTGCTTTTTACAACAATCACATTGCTATCGTCACTCATAACAAACAGGTCAGCAAATTATTCAGCATTAATTGCGCATTGTGCATTGTGCATTGCGCATTAACAGATTGCGGATTATTAAGTATTAATTATGCATTGTGCATTATGCATTATGCATTAAACAAACTATTTGTGGATAACGCGGTCGTTGAGTTCGGCGAGTTTCGCGGAGTTCCAGCGATCGGTGGTGCCCACGAGATAGCCGGTGATGCGTTGCAGACGGTCGATGTTCGTCGAGCCGCATTTCGGGCAAACCTTAAGGCCTTCCGAAGCGTCTTCGTAACCGCAGTTCATGCAGCGGTTACGGTTGTGGTTGACCGAGCCGTAGCCGATGTCGTATTCGTCCATCAAATCCACAATCTGCATGATGGCCTCAGGGTTGTGGGTGGCGTCGCCGTCGATTTCGACATAGAAGATGTTGCCGGCGCGGGTCTTCTCGTGATAAGGAGCCTCGATTTCGGCCTTGTGGCGCGGCGAGCAGTGATAATAGACGGGCACATGGTTGGAGTTCGTGTAATAGTCGCGGTCGGTAACGCCCTTGATGATACCGAAATCCTTCTTGTCGCGGCGGGTGAAGCGGCCTGCCAGACCTTCAGCCGGAGTGGCGAGAATAGAGAAATTGTGTTGATACTTCTCGGAGTACTCGTTGGCGCGCTGACGCATATACTCGACAATCTTCAATCCGAGAATTTGGCTTTCAGCGCTTTCCCCGTGGTGCTTGCCGGTGAGTGCCACGAGACATTCGGCGAGGCCGATGAAACCGATGCCGAGCGTGCCTTGGTTGATGACGCTCTCGATAGTGTCCTCACGCTTCAAGTTTTCCGAACCGTTCCAAAGTTGCGACATCACGAGCGGGAACTGCTTTGCGAAAGCCGTCTTTTGGAAGTCGTAGCGGTCAATAAGTTGGTGGGCGGTGACGTCGATAGCGTTGTCGAGTTTGGCGAAGAATTCGTCGATACGGAGTTTCTGGTCCTCGATGCCCATACATTCGATTGCGAGGCGCACGATGTTGATGGTGGTGAAAGAAAGGTTACCGCGGCCGATAGATGTCTTTTCGCCGAAACGGTTTTCGAAAACGCGGGTGCGGCAGCCCATCGTGGCCACTTCCCAACGATAGCGTTCGGGGTCGTCGGCACGCCATTTCTCGTGGAAATTGTAGGGAGCGTCAAGGTTGACGAAGTTGGGGAAGAAACGGCGGGCGGTCACCTTGCAGGCAAGGCAATAGAGGTCGTAGTTCGGGTCTTCGGGCAGATAACTGACGCCTTTTTTCTTCTTCCAAATCTGGATGGGGAAAATGGCGGTCGAACCGTTGCCGACGCCCTCCCATGTCGAATGGAGGATTTCGCGGATGACGCAACGGCCTTCGGCTGAAGTGTCGGTGCCATAGTTAATCGAACTGAACACCACTTGGTTGCCGCCGCGCGAGTGGATAGTGTTCATGTTGTGGATGAACGCTTCCATCGACTGGTGGACGCGGCTGACGGTGCGGTTGATGGCGTGCTGCTTGGCACGTTCTTCACCTTCGAGGCCGTCGAGGTCGCGCTTGATGTAGTCGTCGATTTCAGCTTCGTAAAGGGCGCTGTGGTCGCAACCGTCGAATTTCTCAAGATTCTTGAGTTCTTCGATGTAGGTGGTGCGGACGAACGGAGCCATGTAGAAGTCGAAAGCGGGAATAGCCTGTCCGCCGTGCATCTCGTTCTGGGCGCTCTCCATCGAAATACATGCGAGCACACCGGCAGTCTCGATACGCTTCGGCGGACGCGATTCGCCGTGACCCACGAAGAGGCCGTTGCGCAGAATCTTGTCGAGCGGATGCTGCACGCAGGTGAGGCTCTTCGTCGGGTAATAATCCTTGTCGTGGATGTGGATATAGTTGTTCCGCACTGCATCGCGGCTCTCGGGCGAGAGCAGATAGTCGTCAACGAACGGCTTCGTCGATTCCGATGCGAATTTCATCATCATTCCGGCGGGGGAGTCGGCGTTCATGTTGGCGTTCTCGCGGGTGATGTCGTTCGACTTCGCCATGATGATTTCATTGAAAATGTCGCGGGTCTTCGCCTTACGGGCGATGTTGCGCTGGTCGCGGTAGGCGATGTAGCGCTTGGCCACTTCCTTGCGCGGGCTGCGCATAAGTTCGAGTTCCACCATGTCCTGGATTTCCTCGACGGTCATCTGTTCCTTGCCCTTGATGGAAATCTTGTCCGAAATGCGTTGGATGAGGGCCTCGTCCTCGCCTTTCTCGGTGGTCAACATCGCTTTGCGGATAGCCGCTTTGATTTTTTCTTCATTGTAGCCGGTTATACGGCCGTCACGTTTGACAACAGTGCGTATCATGTCGTTATTCTTTTAAAAAATTATGTAAAAATTTATTGGATTACGTCGTTAAGGTGCTCTCCGACCGGCGTTGATTTCATGGCAAAAATCTTGAAAAAACTGTCGAGCCGAAAGCGACTACAAAATTACTGCAACTTCCCGAAATGGGCAACTTTTTTCGCAAAAAAATTTTCAAAAATTTTCGTTTTGGAAAACTTTTTCTCCTTGTCGAAAAATTAAACCGCTTATTATCAACAAACTAAAAAATTTTTTGGAAAACTTTGATTTTTATTGACCGTCATAGCCTTTCCCAATTCGTCACACAACCGACCAAAAACGACATCACCAAAAATCCCACATCAGGCGCCATTATACTACGAGACGCCTCCCCCGTCAGGCATAATAAAGTTTTCACAAAAACAATTAAAACACTTTTACTGATTTTCTCTTTTCAAGATAATAGGTTGGTGTTTATGGTGTCTGCCCGTAAACAAGTTTACGTCATTTACCACCAACACCAACCGCCCTGCATTTCATGCGCTGAAATCAGTAAAAGCGAAAACATAAAAAAAGGCGTGAGTCATGTTATAAGATACTCAAGTTTCTATCGTCCCGATTTTTATTTCATGTTTTTGCTTGGAAGTGCTGACAGCCAAAGGCTGTTCTGAGACATTCGGTCAGGGGCTGTTATGCTCGCATAAACAGAACTTGAGCGAATGGCTTGGAATAGGCTCGTAGAGCCGACAGCACTTCCAAGAGTTTTTTATTGTTTTTGTTCTTCTTTATGAAAGAAGATTCTAATTATGCATTAATGCATGCATTAATTAAGCGCTGAGATGATGACTTCGGAGAGTGTGGGATGGGAATGGATAGTGGCGAGGATGTCGGCTGCGGTGAGGCCGCGAGAGATGGCGAGTGCCGTGCCGGCGACGAGGTCGGAGGCGTGCGGTCCGAGCACGTGGCATCCGATTATCTTGCCACTTTCCTTTGCTTTGAGAATCTTCACCAGTCCGTCGGATTCGCCCATGGCGAGGGCCTTGCCGTTGGCGCGGAAGGTGGTGCGACGAACGTCGTATTCCACTCCCCTATCCGTGGCGGCTTCTTCGGTCAGCCCTACCATGGCGGCTTCGGGCGACGTGAACACCGCCGAGGGCACAACGTCGAGGTTGATTGCCGACTTGCGGCCGAGAATGTGGGCAAGAGCCACTTTCCCCTGTGCCGATGCGGCATGGGCGAGCATGCAGCGGCCGTTGACGTCGCCGATGGCATAGACGCCGGCGACGGATGTCAGCATATTGTCATCAACTTCGATTCCGCGACGACCTACGGCGACGCCCGCCTCTTCAACGCCTTTTGGCACTACCGGACGGCGACCTACCGCCATCAAAACGGCATCCGCCTCAAACGAGGCTACTTTGCCCTTGCGGTCGTAGGTGACGATACGGCGACCGTCGTCAGCGACGGAAACACCCGTCACGGCTGCCGAAACCGCGAAAGTCACACCGCGTCGCGACATACTCGTGCGCAGGCGTTTGGCGATATCATGGTCGAAATTGGGAAGGATTTCCTTGCAAAATTCCACCACCGTCACGTCAACGCCGAAACTGTTGAGAATGCCCGCGAACTCCAATCCGATTACGCCGCCGCCGATGATAACCATCGACTTGGGAAGGTCGGTCATCGCAAGCAAATCGTCGGAAGTGATTGTGAGGTCGGCGCCCTCAATCGGCAGGGCGGCAGGGGCCGAACCGGTGGCTATGATTATGGCGCGGTCGGCGGTCAACAGCGTGTCGCCCACCTTCACCTCGCGGGGCGAGACGATTTCGCCTTCGCCCTTGACGATGGTAATCAGCGGATTTGAAAGCAACGTCGCCACGCCTTCGCGCAACTGGCCGACAACCGAGTTTTTGCGTTCGACGGCGCGGGAATAGTCGATGGCCGCCACATTCACGGTGACGCCGAATTCTTCGGCACGGTTTATGATGTCGAGCACTTCGGCTGAACGGAGCAGCGCCTTCGTGGGTATGCATCCGCGGTTGAGGCATGTGCCGCCGAGATGGTCACGTGCGACAACTGCCACCGACAGACCTTCGCGGGCCGCTTCCACTGCGGTTTCGTATCCGCCGGGGCCCGCCCCTAAT
>JAFZPB010000088.1 GCA_017552595.1 Muribaculaceae bacterium | reverse complement strand
GCGAGGCCGGACGAACCCCGACCGTGCCGCTCGACACGCAGCCGGAGCCGCTTGCGCCCGAAGCCGAGGACTTTGAACAGGAGTTCCGACGAATCAACCGACTGCTGACGGAGATTCCCGACGAACAGGCCGAGGTCATCCGACTGCGCTACTACGGCGACAAGAGTTTTCAGGAGATTGCCGACATCCTCGGCATTCCGCTCACCACCGCCAAGTCACGCTTCACTTACGGTTTGGAGAAAATCAAACGAGGGATGCGCGCCCCTCATTCTGTATAACTCAAAAAAACGAACAACTATGGATTGCAAAGATTTCAAAAACTCTGTGGCCGACCTTTTTGACAAAAACGTCGCCCCGAATGTCAAGGCAGCGTGCGAAAAACACATCAGCCAGTGCGCCGAGTGCAGGGAATACTACGAGGAACTGCTGGCAACAGCGGAACTTCTGCGTCCCCGACACTCACCCGTCTCGAAACGTGAGAAAATCACGGCTAAGACCGAAAGACCTACCATTTTCTATAAGGTGGCCGCCATTCTTGTCGGTGCCATCTTCCTTTCCGGCATCGCCTACGCCACGATTCGCGTCCTTTCGCCGATGAAAACGGTGGAATCGACCAAAGAGCAGAAAATGTTAAGGGCGCATTTCGTACCCGAGAATTGCAAACAAAAATTCGTAATCGAACGAGGCGACGAAATTATTGTCAATTGGACCGAAGGAACTTGGATTCAAGACGGCGAAGATTCCTTTATCGAAGAGCATCCAACCAACGTCTATGGCTATGCGTTTCCCGTAAAAACTTCCACCGTGTTCCTCGACGGTCAGAAACTCGACATCCACAACCTGCCGAAACTACCGGCCTCAGCACTGAAAAAGATGGAAATCGAGCGTGGAGAAGACCGTCTGATCGTCAATCTCTACACAACGCTCGAAGAAGCCCCCATCAATGTGAAAGGCAACATCAACCCCGAACTGACGATTCTGCTCACAGGCAAGCCGCCAAAAGACAGCAAAACCAAATCTTCCATCTGGACCAGAGAGGGAATTCAAGAAGGATTTAGCTGGAAGAATTATACTTTCACCTCGTGGTCGGCATCACAATTTTGGAACATCGGCAGGCAACTTGAAGAAATCGCCATCCGCAAAGACCACCACGTGCGCGTGAATGTCTGCCGAGGTGTTTCCCAAGAGCATATCAACCGCCTCAAAAAACTGATGCAAGAAAATGGCGTCACGAATTACGAATTTATCAACCAAAAATAATCAAAAAAACTTGAAAATTATGACAAAAAGACTATTGACTTTCTGCTTTCTCCTGCTTCCCTGCTCGTTAGCGGCACAGCAAAAACAGGGGATACCCTCCCGTCCGTCACAACAGGACTACGGAATGATGAAACCCACGACCATCGGAACGAGCAAGATACGGGTGAAATACGCTTTTCAGGCTCAGGACTTGAAGGACGAAAACACATGGATTGATTGCGGACAACTGCTTGCGGACAAAGGGCTGACGCAGTATTCCAGTTTCTTCCTCGCAGAAAACGATGCGGCTCTGAGGGATTGGATGAAAAAGAATGCCAACAAAGGGCATTATCCCAACGCCATCAAGTTAAAGGGACGCTTAAAGGGGTATTGGTCGGAGTATCAATATTCACAGATATTCGTGCGCGGAAACGAACTGACGGAATGGGCCGTGATGCCATTGGCCGAGTTTCAGCAATGGAGATACAAAGAGGCTTATCCGTTGATGAAGTGGACATTAGGCAAGGAAACGAAGATTGTCTGCGGCTACAAATGCCAGAAGGCGACAACCCATTGGCGCGGACGCGACTACGAGGCTTGGTTCACGCAGCAGATTCCCCTGAAGTCGGGTCCTTGGAAATTCGGAGGACTGCCCGGACTCATCATGAAAATCTATGACACGAAACATCTTTACACATGGGAGGCTGTGGCCGTAGAAAGCGGCTCATTCCCGATTTTGCAGTTGGAGGAACGCCGTTTCAAAGACACCGACCGCAAAAAAGTCTGGGAAATGCAGCGCGACTACAATGTGAAATATAATGAATTAAGTGGGCGAATGCCGATTGGATCAACTGTTCCACTTACCAAACGCTATCCATACGACCAATTAGAACTGGAATGAAAAGGATTCTCACCATATTCCTATTGCCTGCCGTCGTTTCGGCTGTGCAGGCACAAACCACGATTAGCGGCCACGTACGCGATGGCGACGGAAATCCCGTGGAAGCCTTCGTGACGCTTTCGGCGAAAGGGTCGGAGGCAATGGAAGGCTACACCGATGCCG
>JAFZPB010000087.1 GCA_017552595.1 Muribaculaceae bacterium | reverse complement strand
GGCGTCTGATGGAGAAAACGCCCCGTTCGCGTCAAGTCGGATTTCTAATACGTCGGTTGAATAAGTGTCGCGAATCGATTTGATAATCTTAAGTTCTTCGTCGAAATCAAGTCCACCGATTTTGAGTTTCAAACAATGAAAACCGTCTTCGATTTTTTTGCGGATTCTCGCCGTCATCTCGTCTTTGTCGCCCATCCAAATAAGCCCGTTGATTTTTACGGGACGATTCTCGTCAAGGCTTTTTGATGGGAATATGACGCGACGTCCGCCGTTTGCCAAGTCATTAATTGCAGTTTCAACGCCAAAACGAATCGAACTGAAGTTGCTGATGTCGGCCGAAGTGTCAGCACAAAATCCACGTAGCCTTTCTTCATAGTCGGGGCGGTCGTCGTCGCTAAGTCCTTTGAAAAGAGCACATTCTCCCACGCCAAATCGTTCGGAACAATTATCATCATAGGCGACTATAAAGTAGGTAGTCTTCTCGGTCATTATCGACCGAGATGTTATAGCCTTGAATCTAAACCGAAGTGTGTAGGGAATGAAGGCGAACTTCATGAATAGAGTCGATTAGCCTGGGAATTTCGGGAATTTATCGAAGTCGGGGTCGCGCTTTTCGAGGAAGGCATTCTTGCCCTCTTGGGCTTCGTCCATAAGATAGTATAGCAATGTTGCGTCGCCGGCAAATTCCATAAGTCCGCGTTGGCCGTCTAATTCAGCGTTTAGCGCGCGTTTTATCATTCTGATTGCCAATGGGCTACGTTTGAGAATCGTTTCGGCCCATTCAATTGTGGTGTCTTCAAGTTGGTCGAGAGGAACAACGGCGTTAATCATGCCCATTTCAAGGGCTTCTTTGGCTGTATACTGGCGGCAGAGAAACCAAATTTCGCGGGTCTTTTTCTGTCCGACGCATCTGGCCAAATACGAACTGCCGAATCCTGCGTCGAAACTGCCGACTTTGGGACCCGTTTGGCCGAAACGGGCATTATCCGACGCAATTGAAAGGTCGCAAACCACGTTAAGCACATTCCCTCCGCCGATAGCGTAGCCGTTTACCATTGCAATCACGGGTTTGGGAATAGAGCGGATTGCTTTATGTAAGTCAAGCACGTTTAAGCGGGGCGTGCCATCGCCGTCGATATATCCGCCGCGACCTTTCACATTTTGGTCGCCACCCGAACAAAATGCCTTGTTGCCTGCGCCTGTGAGGATGATAACGCCGATGTCGTTGGCATCGCGGCAATAGTCGAAGGCATTGAGCATTTCCTTGTTTGTTAAGGGGCGAAAAGCGTTGTATACCTCGGGACGGTTGATTGTAATTTTTGCGATTGAGCCGAATTGTTGGAAAAGAATATCGGTATATTCTTTAATAGTTTTCCATTCTCTATTAGCCATTTGCTGATATGAATTTAAAGTAATTATCTAATATTTCGGTGCTGATTATCGGGTCGGTAAATATTGCCAAAATAGCGGGTTTGTCGTTCTCTGTAACAAAAGAATTCCATTCGTAGCGAAGACTGTCGAGCGAATTGCACTCGTGGTAATCAAACCCGAAAGCGTCGGCGATTTTCGCAATAGGAAAGCGCGGATTTGCCGCCATATAGCGGTCGAGCGTAGGTCTGTTTCGCGTGGCTTTGACGAAACGGAAAATAGAGCCGCCTCCATTCATCATAACGACAATTTTCATATTGCCGCCAATGCCCTCAATGGCGAATGCGCTCAAATCGTAAAATGCAGAAAGGTCGCCAGAAATAAGCATGGTCGGGCGGTTGGAGGCCATTGACATTCCTATGGCTGTTGATGTGGAACCTTCTATGCCGCTCACGCCGCGATTGCAGAAAGAATGAGGCGTCGTGGCGTTGGCGAACAACTGAGCATAACGAATAGGAGTGCCATTTGAGAGGTGTAGGTCAATATTCGACGGCAGATTGTCAAAAATGTATTTATACACGGTCATGTCGCTCCATTCAACTGAATTGACATAGGCGTTGTGGCTTTTTGCGGCCTTGTCGGACAGGATATGCCAAGAACGGGAGAAATCGCTCTTGCAATCGGGCAACGCTTTTGCCATTGAAGCGAAAAAAACATCGGCAGGTGTCTCAATGCGTTGTGAAAGCGATGTAAAACAGTCGATTGACATATTTTGAATGCCCACATGCCAGTGTTCGACATTTTTAAGGAGACGCAACCGCTGTTTTAGCATCCGTGTGACGAGTGCGCCACCGAATGATATAACCACTTCTGGGCAAATATCAGCCTCTATTTCAGGCGTTATAGCCGACAAGGTGCGGTCGATTGCTGAAATGAATTTGTCGTGTCTTATGTTACAAATAGATTC
>JAFZPB010000086.1 GCA_017552595.1 Muribaculaceae bacterium | reverse complement strand
TGTCGACGTCGGCATTGGTGTCGTAGTCGAGCAAGACAATCGTTTTCGTCCTTGATGCTTCTCTCAATCGGTTAATTATATCTTTTACCTTGTTTTCAAGCACCCAACGAAATGTCGGGATATAAATCTGCTTGCGTGCTTCGATATAGCCCAACAATTCTTTGCCATTCACCCCTTTGCGATGCCCGAGAGGTTTGCCGTATTTGCGAACTGTGCGTTTCAGCCCTGTCATCGTCGTATTTGCGAAAAGCGAAGTGTCTATGTCGCAATGTTCAAACACCTTTAGCCCCTGCCAAATGGCTTCAACACATGATGCTGTATATCCTTCGCTGAATGGTACGGGTATTCCGCCATGGGGATAGAATGGACTGAGGCGAACGAGTCCGTCCTTTGCCGAACTGGTCACGTCGGCTAATATCGCTCCGGGGTATTTTTTCAATATATTTTCGGGCTTTTTCCGCTTGGATTCTACGAGTATCATTATTTAAGATTATAGTGAAGAAGGAGGCCTATAACACGTTTCCACAAAGTTAGGGATTTATGTGGTAAAGTCAAAATTTTGGTAAGGGATTTTTTCGATGTGCTAAAAAATGTGTGTGCGGGTGTGGATGATAAGGGGATTTTTTTGTAAGTTTGCAGTTGGAAAATGGCGTGCCGCATTGGCGGAGGCTTGAAATTTGATGTAAATGTTGCGAAACTACATAGAATTGCTGCGGGTCAAACAGTGGATTAAAAACCTGTTTGTCGTGGCTCCGCTGTTCTTCTCGGGGCGGTTTGCCGACTGCGACGCTCTGTCGGCGGTGGCACTCGCATTTGTGGCTTTCTGCTTGATGTCGTCGGCTATCTACTGCATGAACGACGTGGCGGATTATCGCAACGACGCTAAGCACGAGAAGAAACGTCATCGCCCTGTGGCTTCGGGCAATATAAGTCGCACATCTGCAATCATTATGGCAGTAATTCTTGCCGTCGCATCGCTGTCAATCGCTTTTGCGGTAAATGTCGAGTTGTTGGCGGTCCTTAGCATTTATATGGTGCTTAATGTGCTCTATAGCCTTGGATTGAAACGGATAGCCGTTCTTGACGTACTGATTGTCGCTTCAGGATTTGTTTTGAGGCTGTTCGCCGGTGGCGTGGCTACGGGCGTTGTCCTGTCGAAATGGATTGTCATTGCCACATTCCTGCTGGCGTTGTTCCTTGCATTCGCAAAACGACGCGATGACGTTCTGATTCTTGAACGCACGGGGGTAAAGATGCGTGAAAGCATTGAAAACTATAGTATTCGTTTTATTGATGCGGCTTTGGCATCGTTGGCAGCGGCTATTATCATCTGCTATGTGATGTACACCATCGACTCTGAAGTGGGTTCGCATTACAATTCGCCATATCTCTATCTGACAGCCGTTTTTGTCATTGCCGGGGTGCTCCGTTATCTTCAGCGTACAATCCGCGGTGAGAAGTCGGGTAGCCCCACTGAAGCCATCTATCACGACATTTTCCTGATTGTATGTGTGTTGGGGTGGGTTGCATCGATAGCCGCTATACTTTATTTCTAAGGGAACTTCCTATACGATGACCGACAAGCGAAAGATATTGTTTGTGGATTTCGATGGCACTTTGATACGTCGCGACAGCCTCTTTATGTTCTTGCGTTATGTCAGGCGTCGGCGAGGCAAGCGCTTCGGAATGAATGCTAAGATGATTGCCGCATGTGCCGCTTACGCTCTACGCATGATTTCGGCAGGCGATGCGAAGTGCCGATTGCTGACAACCGTAGCCAGAGGACTTGATAAAGAGTTGTATGAACGGATTTGCGTTGATTTTGTCGGCGAAATAGAAGATAGTGTCAATTCGGCTGTTCTCAAAGATGTCGAAAAACGCAGGATGGCTGGAGAAGAAGTCGTTATTGTCAGCGCGTCGGTACGCGATTGGTTAGAGCCTTACGCCGTCCAAAAGGGCTTCGGGCTGATTTGCACAGAGGTTGCTATTGATGGCAATCCTATTGAACGTGTAAAGTTGGCCACGCCAAATTGCCGAGGCAAGGAGAAAGTGAGAAGAATAGAACGTTGGCTTTCAGAAAAATATCCCAACTGCAGTAGGTGTGATTTTCATATCACGGCAATCGGAAACGGAAGAGGCGACAAAGAAATGTTTGAATTTGCCGACGAGGCTATTTCTGTTTCACAAGTCGGCGATTAAATTCTACCAACCACATAGATTCACATCGTTTGGTGAGGTCGTTAAAGCCATCGTCTTTGAGTTCTGCAATCGGTAGTTTAGGCAAACCACTTTTTCCGTAGAGATATACCGCTTTTTCGTCTTGGATTTCGTTCTTTGACACTTCGTTGAAAGCGATTCCAAGTAAGTTGAATTTTTGTGCGAAACTTTCGAATCCGGCAAGGTTGACATTGACCGGTTCGGCCTTTTCAAGAGATTCGAAAAGTGCCGTTTCATATTGTCGCGTAGCGGTGTCTTTGGCTATCTGGGCGGCGAACGGAATCGCAGAATTGGCAAAAATCAGTACATAAACAATCGCTCGAAGAATTGATATCGAACGATTTGATATTTCATTGTTTATGTATGACGCAACAATTGCAACTACAGGCACAATCCAAAGGAATGCAACGTAGCGAGCCCACCATGCTTGCTCAATAATAAATGCCGATAAAATAAGGCAAACGACAATAAAATATGAGGCGGGTTTTGCTTTTGAAATTATCAAAATCACAATTGAGGCGAGAAGAATCCAAATGAAGAATGCTCCGAATCCGAGCGACCTGCTGTCATAGCCAACACCTAAGAAAGCGTCGCGACTGAGAGGAACAGGAAATTCCGACCATGATTCGCCTTCGGGCGATGTGAATTGCGATTTAATGAAGTTGGTAAAACGGTCGCAGTCGTTGTAAACCGATGGTGTGTTTGTCGTCATTATGTCAACACCGCTGCCAATGATGGGGTAGAGCGGGCTACCGGTTTTGGCGGTGTTTGTGACATAGGGGTGAGCACCAAGAACCAAAGCGCCGACAATGGCTGTCACTACGGCTGTAATGATTGACTTGCGGAATACTGAAAAACGCTTAGTGGCAATGAGATATGCGAAAAATGCTGCCCATGCCACACCGGCATAGAAGAAGTGGGTGAACTTCGTGCCGATTGCAAGTATAGTAACAGAGATGGCGACAATCCAATCCGCTACTTCGCCTCGTTTGGCAATCCCGATGAACGACGCGAGAAGAATGGCGATTTCACAATAAAGAGTATAGTCATTATAGAACGTAAAGACTTGCATCGCCACCGGATTTGCGGCGATTACGAGCGCAATAATGATTGCTTTACGTTTGTCGATGTTGGGAATGAGGCGTTTGGCAGAAGCCACACAAATCAATATTGTGGCGGCCAGGAGGAGAATGTTGATTGCTTTTGAGGACTCTATGCTATAGATGGGGTTGAAACCCAGTGCGGCAACAAATTTGAAGGTTGACGCTTCGGCGTATTCAAGTGCTTTGGCATAGTGGGCCGACCAGATGTTTTGGGCAGGGCAAGCGTCGTAGATTGGGTTCCATCCGTCAGCGAGGTAAAGAATGGATGCTTGGTGGTAGGTATTGCCGTCGTAACTGTTATCCCAAAGGAATGCGCTAATAATAAGAGAGACAAATACAATAATCAGCGGTGTTGTGATGACCGATTTCCATCCGTTTGCTTTGTTTAATTTAAGGCTGATGAACAGAGCAGTCACAATGGCAAGAGGAAATATTACGGCGTTTACGGTCAGCCCGATGGCGAACGACAAAGCCGTTAGAGCGTAGGTCAGCACTACTATCGACAGGAGCGAAAAGCCCCAATTATATATCAATGAGTTTTTCATCACTTCATTCGCTTAAGAAGATTGTAAGACGGCACGATGCCGAGTTCGCCTGCTTTGGAAATGTCGGGAAGTCCGAGTTGTCGGTTGCCGAGCGTCAGATATACAAAGCCGCGGTTGAAATACGCTTCTCCGAAATCGGGTTTTATTTCGATGGCTTTTGAATATGCGGCGATGGCCGAAGTGTAATCCATCGCTTCGACGAGGAGATTGCCTTTGTTGTAATATGCGAACGGATTACGAGGCGAGAGTTTTATCAGTTGGTCAAGGTCGGCGATAGCATTGCGTAAATCGTTGTTTTGCACGCTGATGCCGCCCGTCGATGAGGCAAGTTGTGCCGACGATTGGTTCTTGACGGTGGCAATGGCTCGCAAGAAGTAGGCCAACGTGAAATCGGGCGCGAGTTCGATTGCCCGATTCAGGTCAACAATTGCGGCCTCGTAGTTACGGAGAGTGAAGAAGTCCATGGCGCGGGCGAAGAAGTCGATAGCGCGCTGGGCATGTGTGGCGATATAAGAATTGTAGTATTCAATCGATTCGAAGTGGGAGTTAACTACCGATTCGTCAGATATTTGATTTTCGACGGAAGAGAGGAAAATGTTTCGACGCAATGAGCGGGTAGCGTTAATTTCATCGATTTCGCGCATGAAGTAGGAATTTTCCTTAAGTTCGGTCGATGTGGGGTAAAAAGTCGGGGCAAACATCTTTTCAATTTCGATGCCAGCCGATTTGTCCTGTACCTTGCCACGGATGCCCTTCGTATTGTATTCCTCGTTTATGTCGGCGGTGTTTTCGACAGTAAGCAGCGTAGTGAACTGCTTGGCCGTCATTTCTTCCTCGTCAATTTCAGGAGCCTCTTCGATAATTGGACCTTTCTGTTCCTTGTGCTTGTTGCGATGCCCTTTTTTCGATACTGCCATAGCCTTGTAGTAGTCGCTTTCGGCCTTGTTGAGATTGCCCATCGCGCGATAGATATTGAAGCGCATAAAGTAAGCCCCGGCAAATGACGGGTATGCGGCTATTATTTTGTTCAGGTCGGATATTGCGGCGTTGTAGTTCTTTATTTTTTCGTAAAGGATTGCGCGATTATATAGAGCGCGGTGCTCGTTGGGGTTGATTGACAGCACTTTTGAGAAATCTTCGATAGCACGGTTGTTGTCGAGAGTTTCTGCACGTAGAAGACCGCGGTTAAACAGCGCGACTGTATTATCCGGCTCGAGTTGAATGGCATAGTCGTAGTCGGCCATAGCGCCATAGTAGTCATCGAGTCGATATCGGAGAAAAGCGCGGTTGATAAATAAGCCGGTCAGTTTCGGTTCGAGACGGATGGCGTGGTCAAGGTCGGAGAGCGCTTGGCGAGTAAGCCGTTCCTCTTTTGGATATTGCGACAGGCTGTCCATAAGGACAGAATCGGATTCGGCAATGTGGGGCGAACGCATCGCAATTTCGGCGCGGATGATATAGGCATTAGTCGCGTCGGGATTTATCGAGAGCGTTTTGGAGATATCCTTTAACGCGGCAAGCGAATCGCCGCTTTCGATATTGACTCGTGCGCGACCAAGGTATGCATTGTCAAATCCCGGATGAGAGGAGATGAGGTGGTCGAGTGTGGCGCGGGCTTCGTCATATTCTTTTATTCCCGATAGGGCCATCGCCTTGTTGAACAGGATGTTGCGGTTCTCGGGGATAAGCGTCAACAATTGAGTGTAGTCGTCAATGGCTTCGCGGTCTTTTCCGAGATTCTGCCGTGCAACGCCACGCACTTCCCAGCAGTCGGGAATGAACGGATTGCGCTCGATTGCGAGAGTCGCGTCGGCTTCCGCACCGATGAAGTCCTCAAGATTCAGTTTGGCTATGGCGCGATATAGATAGGGCTGAGCCATATAGGGCTTCGCCTGAATCACTTGGTTGAAATATTGAATCGAAACCAGGTAATCTTCAAAATAGAGAGCGTTTCGGCCGATTTTCAGCACTTGGTCAGTGTTGATTTGCGCCGACGATGAAAAAGCACCAATCAAAAAGGTGCAGACGACGGCGATATGGCGTAAGAATGCTCTCATTTGGCGACAAAATTAGTAAATAAAACTTGATTGGGCAAAGCATTGCGAAGAGAACCCCGCGAATTACATTTTTTTACGGATATTTAATAGTTATTTGAATTTTTTGCGGTCGAATGTGGCTATTATCCACCTACGGTGACGATGTGGAACTTGTCGGGGTCGATATATTGACGGGCAATTTCCGTCAGTGTGGATTCGCTTAGGTTGCTTGCCGCTTCAAATTGACGTGAAAAGTAATCGTCAGGAGAGTCGTAATGTTGCTTCAGTTGATGGGCTTCGGAAATCGAGAAAGGAGAGTCGAGTGTCGTGGCGAGATTTGAAAGCGCATACTTCCGTAGTGTCGAAACTTCATCTGGCGAAAAACCGTCGGTGCTAAGCCGATGAAGTTCTTTGCGGACTTCATCGATGACCGGTTCGGTGTAGTCGTTGCCGCATTGAGTGGTGATTTCAATAAGTCCACCTTCTCTCATCCCGAGCAAGCCGGCGCTAATGCCGTAGGTATAGCCCTTGTCTTCGCGGATATTCTTGGTCAGTCGGCTTCCGAAGAATCCGCCGAGAAGTGTCATTAACAGACGAAGATTGATATAATCGGGGTGACGGCGTCCGATAGTCGGCAGGGTAAAAGAAATTGCCGTCTGGACGGCTTTTTCGACTTTTACAGATTTGCGATGGTCGGCGGCTGGCGAAAATGGTTGAATGTTGAGAGGAAAATCAACGTTTGGAAACGGCAACGATGAGAATGCGGCAATCGCTTTTTCCTCGATTTTTGGGGAAATTCTGCCTGAGAGATAGACTGTGGGCAACGAAGCGTGGAAAATGCGCGAATAGGCGGCTTTAACATCATCGGCAGTGACGTTGCGAATATCATCGGGAGAAGAAGTTGCCGAAAGCGGGTGTTTTTCGCCTAAAACGAGTTTGCTGCGTTCGATGTTGCAAAGATAACTGACTTTTTGCAAATTCATTGCCATGGTTTGAGCCGACTGTTCGCGATAGGCAAGAAATTCGTTTTCGGGAAAAACGGAGTCGGTGATTATTTGCCGCAATATTTCGATTGGTTCGTCAAATTTCGAATTCAACGAAAAAAGGTGAACCATTGTCGTATGGTCGTAAACAGACGGTATAAACCATGCGCCGTTATGGTCGAGTGCTTCGGAGATTTCGTGGCCTGTCATCGTTGATGTGCCTTCGCGTAACATCGCTGTTGCCAAGGTCATGGCGGCGGGGTTGTCGGATGTCTCTGCTTTTCCGCCGTTCCAAATTGCCGTCACACGCGACACTTCTTGTGAGCCGTAATCTATTATATTGAGCGTTAATCCGTTTTCAAGTATGGTCGTCCTCATACCGGGGAGTGAGAGCGAACTGAATTCGCTGACAGCAGGAGGCGTTTTGCGGTCGAGTGCTTGTGTCATTGTGGAGTTAGTTGTTGTTTTCTACGAGTTTGCGGGCACGTTCGAGGTCGGCGGGAGTGTCTATTCCGATTGTGCGTAGGGTGCTGATAGCGGCACTGATTGAGTAGCCGTTTTCAATCCAACGAAGTTGCTCAAGTGATTCGGCCAATTCGAGTGGCGATTGCGGCAATCGGGTTATTTCGGCAAGTACGTCGGCCCTATAGGCGTACATGCCTATATGGGCGAAAAATCTGGTAGATGAAGCCCATTCGTCTTTGTCGTGATTTCTGACAAAAGGAATTGCCGAGCGACTGAAATAGATGGCGTTATTGTTGCAGTCGAGCACTACTTTCGGTGTGTTTGGGTCGGCTATCGACTCGTAAGAGGCATCGGCGTCAAACGGGCGAATGAGCGTTGCGATTTGGGTGTCGGGCTGGTCGAAACAATGCTTAATGGTTTTGATTTGAGCGGGGTCGATAAACGGTTCATCGCCTTGCACATTAATTATGACGTCGGCATCACTTCCTGAATTGATGAAGGCTTCGTGGCAACGGTCGGTGCCGCTGCGGTGGTTAGTGGAAGTCATAACGGCTTTTCCGCCAAACGCTTCTACGGCATCGAAAATACGTTGGTCGTCAGTGGCGACAATTACGTCGTCAACAGCCTTTTTTACTTGTTCATAAACACGCTGAATCATCGGCTTGCCGCCAATGTCGAGGAGCGGTTTCCCGGGAAGACGGGTGGAGGCGTATCGTGATGGAATGATAGCAATAAATTTCATATAGATTTATTCTGTTGTGTTAGATTCTTTTGATTGTTTTGCCTTTCTCGCAAACCATGCCG
The DNA here is from genome assembly GCA_017552595.1 of Muribaculaceae bacterium. Classification (GTDB taxonomy): domain Bacteria; phylum Bacteroidota; class Bacteroidia; order Bacteroidales; family Muribaculaceae; genus RUG14106. Next base: position 4,608 of record JAFZPB010000086.1, on the reverse strand, counting down.
GTAGGAGGAATGCGCCGATTCCGAGGTAAAGATAGTAGGAGAATAGGCGCCACACTACGGTGACTGCCAATGCCATAGTTTCTGTCGATACGATGTCGCCATAATAGGTCATAAACAGCCCTTCGCTAAGGCCGGAGCCGCCAGGAGTGGGGGCGAACATTAGAACAAGCCAAACGGCGAATTGTCGGCATAGCACGAGAAGTTGGTTGGCCGCAGGGAGGAAAATAATTATGATGGCGTTGACAACGAGAAAGCGTGAAATCCACGAAACGGCAGTTGCAGCAAATCCTTTTGCCCACCATGAAATACGCTTGGAACGCAAGGCTAAGGATGTCGTCGTCATGTCATTGCAGAGTTTGTCGATTGAGTTTCGCCAACGACGGATAAGCGGCAAGCGGAAAATGGCTTGGAGCAGTCGGGTGATTATTGACGGCTTTACAACAATGCCCACGAACAAAATCGCTGTCCATGCGAATATCACGGCATAGACAATCCAAAATGTGGTTGGTAGCCATTCGAGTCCGCTTTGTCCTATACAGAGCAAATCGGAATAGGGGACGAGCAGGACCACAATGGGACATAGGACGACGAAAATCAGTTCGTCGAAGAAAAGCGTTGTCATCATCAGAGTAGTCGACCGTCCGAGCGATAAACCCTCTCGGTTCATAAAGTAGAGTGAGAATGCGCTTCCTCCGACAGCCGTAGGCGTCACGGCCGATGTGAATTCGCACAATAGGCAGACAGTCAATGATTGTCGCCAGGAAAGATCGCCGTAGGACAGATGGCGAAAACGCCATGTCAATCCGAAGTCACGACCTATAACGGCAAGCACGGCAAGCACAAAACCTAAAAGCGCATAATTCGACAGACTCATCTGCCGCCATTCTTCGGGGTTAAACTCCCTAAAAAACAGCCATAACACAACACCAATGCCAATGACAATGGGTAGAATTATTTGATAAGCCTTGAATTTCAATGTCTCGGAGGTTTGGATTATTTGCCGTAAGCCTTTTTGTATTCAAGAACGCGGCTGCGTTCGACGCCAACGGAATTCTTGAATGTAGGGTAGGAGTCGATTGAAAACTCTGCCGGCTCGTTAATGTCGGCGGCAATTGGTTGTCCTTTTATGGAAGTCAATGTGAACACGCCATCATTGCCTGTAAAGAATGTGAATTCGCCGGAAAGGTTCACTTTCTTGGGCTTAGGTTCGCCGTCTTCTTCATCGAGAGAGAAGGAGAATTGTTCTGTCAGTTCAAAGCCGTATTTTCCTGGAGATTGTTCGGTCATCGGTTCGATTTCCCAGAAGCGTCCAAGATTTTGCCCGGCCAATTCGCTTTCAAACCACCCTTTGCTAATAGCGATGCGCCAATCGGTCGACAGTTTTAGGAATGTCATTGAAATCGAGCCGTCGCGATTTCCGTAAAAGTGGTAGAGGTCGCCCGAGTAGTCCCATAGGGGAATTTCCTTCTCTTCGCCTTTGGAGTTAATGGCAAAAATCGTCCCGTAGCCTATTCCGTAATCGTTGGTGACTGCTCCTGTTTTGAATTTGACAATGTCGTTGAAACCATAAAGTGGCCCGGAGGTGATGAAATTGCCTGTGGTTACGGCAGAGTAAACCGACATGATTTCAACTTTGCCGTCATCGGTGATAATGCAAACAATGGGGTTGCAATCTTGGCCTATGTTGCCGATAAAAACCGAGCAGGGTGTGCCGGTGGTCGTGACTCTTTGTGATTCACGGTCAATGCGATAATCCGATTCATCGACCATGCCTAAGGCAAATAATTGTTGTTTGTCAACGGCAATGCCAACCGCTCCGTCGCGAAGGCTCACCTGTGTGTGGGAGTCTTCTTCCGTGCATTCGGTTACTGCTTCTATTTGAGGCTTTTCAGGCTCTTTCGTTTGTTCTTCTTCAGGCGCTTTTTTCTCCAGTTTTATACATGAAAAAAACAGGGCCGACATGGCCAGTGTTAAGGCTGTAAGTCTGATTTTCGACATTGTTGCGGTATTTTTAGGATTATTATTCACAAAATTACAAAAAACACTTAAAAAAAACGTTCAAACGGCAAAAAAATGTAGTCAATACGAAAGGTTTTTATTATCTTTGCGTGAAAATTGATAAACAAATTATCTAAACAAATAATAGATGAAAAAAAGTGTATTGCAACAAGCACGCGCAACTTATCAACCCAAGTTGCCCGTTGCTCTCACAGGCTGTGTAAAAGTGGTTGAAGGCGAGCCGACTCAATCGGTAGCCGACCAAGAAGAAATCAAAGCCCTGTTTCCAAACACCTATGGGCTTCCTGTAATTAAATTTGAAAAAGACGCCGTTTCGCGTCAGTATGAGCCGTTCAATGTCGGTGTGATTCTTTCAGGAGGTCAAGCCCCTGGCGGACACAATGTTATCTCTGGCTTATTCGACGGAATTAAGAAAATCAATAGTGAATGTCGTCTCTATGGGTTCCTTATGGGCCCCGGCGGTTTTGTCAATCACGACTATATGGAATTGACAGCCGAAATTATCGACGACTATCGCAATACCGGCGGTTTTGACATTATCGGTTCAGGCCGTACCAAATTGGAAAATAAAGAGCAGTTCGACAAAGGTCTTGAAATCCTTCGCAAACTCAATATTAAGGCGCTTGTAATCATTGGCGGTGATGACTCTAACACCAATGCCGCTGTCCTTGCCGAATATTATAAGAAAATTGACGCAGGCGTTCAAGTTATCGGTTGCCCGAAGACTATCGACGGCGACCTTAAAAACGAGGTTATCGAAACGTCGTTCGGCTTCGACACTGCCACGAAAGTGTATTCCGAACTTGTGGGAAATATTCAACGCGACTGTAACTCCGCTAAAAAATATTGGCACTTCATCAAATTGATGGGCCGCTCGGCAAGCCATATCGCCCTCGAATGCGCTCTTCAAACCCAACCGAACATCTGTATTGTATCGGAGGAAGTAGAGGCCAAACGCATGACTCTTAACGATGTCGTGGATTATATCGCAGGCATCGTCGCCGCTCGTGCCGCTAAGGGCAATAACTTCGGCACCGTTCTCATTCCCGAAGGTCTTATCGAATTCATTCCCGCAATGAAATCGCTTATTGCCCAACTCAATGACGAACTTTCCGACAAAAAGAAATCCCAATTCGACGGAATCGCACGCGAGGACCTTCGTGCCGCAATTGCCAAGGTGCTTACGCCTGAAAACGCAGCCACCTACAACAGCCTTCCTGAAAAAGTGGCTTTGCAACTTAGCCTTGACCGCGACCCCCACGGGAATGTCCAAGTTTCGCTTATCGAAACCGAAAAACTTCTCAGCGAACTCGTCGACCGCCGTTTGGCAGAAATGAAAAAAGCAGGCAAATACGATGGCAAATTCTCTGCCCAACATCACTTCTTCGGCTACGAAGGCCGTTGCGCCGACCCGTCGAATTTCGACGCCGATTATTGCTACGCTCTCGGTTTCAACGCCGCAAGCCTCGTGAATGCAGGATTGACCGGCTACATGTCGTCGGTTCGTAACCTCACTGCCGAAGCCGCACAATGGACTGCCGGCGGTATTCCCATCACGATGATGATGAATATGGAAGTTCGTAACGGCGAAAACAAGCCCGTTATTCAAAAGGCTCTCGTCGAACTTGACGGTGCACCTTTCCTCCATTTCGCAAAGAACCGCGAAGAGTGGGCAATGAACACCTGCTACATGTATCCGGGCCCGATTCAATATTTCGGTCCGAGTGCGGTTTGTGACCAACCTTCGAAAACTCTCGCTCTCGAACAGAGCAAGTAATAACCCAAAAGGAGTCAAATCTCCATTTATTTCCTCAATATGCTTGCAGGAGCCTGTCGGCAATTCCGCCGGCAGGCTCTCTGCAAAAAACACTTGATGAAAGATGAAGACAATAGAAGTGGTAGCGTCTGTAATTGTCAGTGACGGGAAGATTCTCGCAACTCAGCGAGGTTATGGAAGCCAAGCGGGGAAATGGGAATTCCCTGGCGGCAAAATCGAGACTGGTGAGGCTCCGGCAGAAGCCTTGCGCCGGGAAATCCGCGAAGAATTGAATAAGGAAATCGAAGTGGGGGAGTTCATCACCACAATATGCTACGACTATCCTGATTTCTCTTTGGTTATGCATTGCTTTTATGCATCGCCAAATTCCGATGAGATGACTCTTAACGAGCATCTTTCGGCAAAATGGCTCTCACCCGACGACCTGTATTCGGTGGATTGGTTGGCGGCAGATTTGCTGCTTTTGCCCTATATAGACACGAGTTCGAAATAAGATAATCAGATTAGGCTAATGCCTGGTTGCGGTTAACTGTCCGGCATAAGATGGGACACTTCGTGGGACACCTGCGGCGTGGGTGAAATAATTGTCTTTCAATGCATTAGTAAATAATATGTCCGAGTGTCCCGCTGTCCCAAGTGTCCCAAGTGCGGAACGCAAAATGCGGAAAATTATGTGGTTGCCTGATTTTGGTTGACTGTTTTTGACAGTTAAGCCTGATAAGAGTTGACTCGGTTAAACATATTCCTTAGTTAGGTTGACTGTTTCCTGAGTTATTCCTGTTATGGGTTGACTGAAGGCCGTAGGCCGAAAG
>JAFZPB010000085.1 GCA_017552595.1 Muribaculaceae bacterium | reverse complement strand
GGATGGGGTTCTTGTGCCCCACGTTTAGCACCTCTCCGAGGTTGCTCACATGGGGTTAAAGATATTTTACATCTCCGATGTAATTGCATCTCCAGTTCGAAAAGATTGATAGTCATTATGATGTGACTTCCGAAACTTCAGTTTTATATTGAAATCGGAATCGTTAATATTTGTGGCTGTTTTGCTGTCGGTGTTATCTGCGTGGGGGTTGCGGAGGCGTGGGGATGCCAGGACGAACGGGTTGCTGAGGCACGTTAGGCACTGCAGGGGCTGCCGGAGCGGCCATTCCCATGCCTTGCAGTTCCTGAGCCGTCGGAGGAGTCTTCGACTTCTTCGTGTTGATGAAGAGGCTCAACAAAATGCCAATTGTCAGGAACACGATGCCTCCGAGCAGACACCACGGGAAACCGAGCGGAATAAGACCGAGCGCGAGGGTGAAACCGAGCGTCATGCCTGTGAGAAGGCGGGTAATGGTCATATAGCGGGGCACTTTACCTTTGGTCAACGAACCGGCAATGCTGAAAAGCAAACCGAAGAGGAAACCGCCCTGGTTGCCGATACTCTGCACAAGCATTACCGCCGAGACGACACCAATCATTGAGTTAAGTCCGTTTTCGGAGAAGTTCATAAATCCGTATAGGAGCAAAGCCACGCCAACGCCGCTCAACAACGGGGCGACACCACGGGCGGCATCGGTCTTGAATGTGGTAAACATTCCTTTTATACCGCCTGCCATACCCACAAACGGCGGTTTCTTCTCGAACAACGGCAAAATGAGGCTATTGATAAATACCGCCATAACCACCTTGCCGACAATACCGCCGACTGCGCCGATAACGCCGCCGAACAGACCGCCTTCGGAGAATGTTACGAAACTAACAACCTGTGCCCAACTCGGGAGTTCCATCACCGAGGAAAAATAGCCTATCACAATCCAAATAATACTGATTACGACAGTGGGCAACAATTTCATCGGGTGCTTGAAAATCTGCAGGCTCTGCTTGAGATAATTCTTTAAGAAGCCGCCCACGCCTACTCGTTTCGGTTGTTGTTGCGGCGCGTTCCCTGCAGGTTGTGGCAATGCGGGCATCGGTTGCTGAGGCACTGGCGCAGGCATCGGTTGCTGCATTGGCCTTTGTTGAGGCACATTGGGAATATTTTGATAATTAGCCATATCGATTTTTTCTAAATGGTTATTTTCTGAAAATCATTGAAAGTTGCGGCACGTCGGCGGCCTTTGTCCATTGGGCCATACCGTCGGTCCAAACGAGCGTATTTGGTGTCAAGCCGTTGGCGATAAGTTCGTCGATAGTGAACGGACCGTATTGCTGGTTGTTGACAAACATACGGTACTTGACGGCGGGCATGGGCGCGGGAGCAGGTGCTGGCTCAGGAGCAGCCTGTTTTTTGAGGGCTTCGGCGAGAATTGCCACTTCACCCGCTTTTTTCCACTGAGGCATACCTTCGGTCCACACTTGCGTTGTGGCCGTCAAGCCGTTGGCGAGAAGTTCGTCGACGGTGAACGGGCCGAGTTTTTGGTTGCCCGGACCGAGCATACGATATTTAACCGCAGGTTTCGGAGACGGATTCAGCACATGAGCGATTTCGGGCACTTGTCCGGCCTTAGTCCATGAAGGCATACCGTTTGCCCAAACGAGCGTTTCGACAGTGATTTTCTGAAGCACGAGTTGGCGCGGAGTGAACGGGCCGGCCTGCTTGCCGTCTTTCATGATGTAATACTTGGCCGCAAGTTTTTCTTTTGCAAGTCCTTCGGTAATGGCTTTTTCGACAGCCTCTTCGGCAGCGGCTTCTTCCTGAAGTTTCTCCTGAAGGTCGCGGAGCAGGAAGTCGCGTTCTTGACACGGCTCCATCGGCACGAACAGCCATTCGGCGAGGTACTCAAGTCCAGGGCAAAGGGCTATTGCGCCTTCGCGTGAGACGTAATAGAACGACGGCTCTTCGATTTCATGCTTCTCGTCGTATTCGCGGGCAAATTCGAAGATGTCCTTAAGGGTGAATGGCGTTCCGTCACCAACAAGACGCCATACCATTGTATGGCTCATAGCCACCGCCAATGCCTGCATCATGTAGTGATAATGGCCTGTCCAAAACGCCTCTTCGGCATACTCTTGGTTCTTTTTGATTTTCTCTGAATCCATAATTTTATATCGTTTTGTTAATTATTATTGTTCAATATATTATTTTCTCGGATGATTTCTGCCATATTCCTGAGCACGCCTCACAAGGGCTTGTTTGAAATTGGAAAGGTCGGTCTTGAGGTTGACGGCATCTTTGGTTAGTCCTTCTGCCGTTTGACCCTCCCAATCGTGCATACCGAACTTGCTGGCATCTTCGGTGGCTTTGGTGCTAAGCAACCCTGTCTTATCCACTATTCCACCCGACATGACATTCGGGGTGCCCTTTATTGAGAAGTTCTTGCTCAAGTCTTTGAGCGTCCAATTGTTCATATCTGCATTGAATGTCGAAGAGTTGGCACCTCTTATTTCAATATTCCACCCTTTTTGCCCCGACATCGTGGATTTGCCTAAGGGGTTAAAGAATGATAGCACTTTCTTTGCTGTTGCCGGCGGCATACGCAGACCGGTATCTTTGTCCAAAGGAATAGGTTTATTGGTCAGCGATTGCACTGCACTCGATTTGAGTTTACCAATACCGAAACTGACAGTTTTGCCAAGTAGGAAATCGCCGGTCTTCTTTGCTCCGGAATTAATCATTCCATATACGGTTGTGCCTATATCTCCTGTCTTCTCATAAACTTTCATTCCGTCTTTAACCATTTCGGTGCCGACGGTGATGGCATATTCCTTGAGCGGATTCTTAGTCAGGTCGCCCGCCTGATTTTGGATAACGCCAAGTGCTCCCTGACCGGCTCCCGACATGACGTGCGCAATCTTTTCTCCGGCCGACATATTGCTGTAGTGCGCCTCGCTGGCGGCAACGAGAGTGGATTTGGCAAACGTGTAGGCGTTTTTGATTAAACGTCCGCCGGGCACACATTCGCCCATCACGTTTACGGTAACCTCGCTGAGTTTATCGACAAGTTCGGCATGCGCGATATAGTTGTCGTATTTAGCCTCCTCTCCCAGCCATTTCGCGCCTTCAATTTTAGCCTCAATCTGGTTCTTTTTGATGGTTTTTTCCAATTTGTCGATGGTGGTGTGGTATTTGTCGGCAAGTTTGTTGATATATTCCTCATGCTTTTGTTTCTGCTCCTGCTCTGCTTTCCAGTCGCGATACTTCTGCATCTCGTCGGAATAGCCGCGTTCGAGGTCGCGCTTGTTTTGGTCGTCCCAAAGTTTTCGTTGGGCTTCTTGATTGCGCTTGGCTGTTTCGGCGTTTTGGTTGACATAATCGGAATTCTCATAGGAGAAGCGGACACGGTCCTCGATGTCGGCATCGGTGAGCGGGTTGGTGTCGCCGTAATATTTCACCCATTTGCCGTCTTCCGTGGGATAGTATTCCGTCTTCTTTCCCGTTGCGGGGTCTTTGACGGTAAGCGTTCCGTCAGGGCCCTCTTTGATATATTGGTTACATAGTTCGGGATAATCGGTGGGGTGGAACAATTTGTCATCGGGAGGAGTCGGAGGCGTATCGCCATCCTTTTCTTCCTCCTCTTCGGGCTTTTTGCCCTCGAGTCCTTCGCGTTCTGGCAGTTCGGGCGGAAAATCGGCGCCTCCACCGCCACCGTTTATTATTTCGGTAAGATTCGCCACAATTTGCGACCCTGTGCCGCCAATGAAACCGCCAACGCCACCGCCGAGAAGGATAGCGGCGATTGTTGACATCACCTGGATGGCTATCGACTCTTTGGCGTCGGTATGCTCGCCAAGTCCGTATGGGTCACCCTCGCCACGAAGCCACATGTCAATGCCCTCGGCAAAGTCAAGCAATTCTTCTTTGTCTTCCTGTGTGAGATTCTTCGCATCTTCGCTGTCAATCATCACTTCCTCGACTTCGAAATATACGCGTCCCCACGGATGCAGGAAACCTTTCTTTTCTTCATCTGACGCCGGACGGTAATGTAAACCGTCTCCGTATTTGTTGGTGTACCATTTCTTGTATTTATTCCAAACATCCAAATAATCCACGCCTACAATCAAAAACAGGCGACTGCCGCCTTTATAATAGATAAAGTGACAAAGCAATGGATTTTCACCTGGCTTCTTTGTTGTTCTCTGTGGCTCATCGCTATTTGTTTCAGGCGATGTTGAAACCTTCCCAGTTTCACCGTCAATACGAGTTGCCGTGCCAGTATAAACCATTTTAGCATCTGCGGTATAGTCGAATGCTATACCCTCGGTGCTTGGTATCATGCGAAGATTTTTGATGTTCATTGACACTGTCACTTTCTTTTTGTCAGTCACAACATCTTTGCAATACGGCAAATTAAGATGCTCGGTTGTGGAGAAATTGTAATGACCTGAATATGAGCGGCTCACTCCCTCATCAGCATAGATGCAGAAGCCCGCTTCGCTTAGCGGAGCACCCTTCACTCCGAACATATCGTGATAGTCGAGTTCGTTGAGAACAGTCCTCGAACCGTTCCATTCACCGAAAGAATAGAATTTCTCAATGTGGCCTGCGATACATAATGGTTTAAGCCTTAAACCGTAAACCTTAACTCCGCTTTTCAACAGCACATTGTTGAAGTCGATGTCGCCTTGGTCGTAGTCGCGTTTGCAGTCGGTGTAGTCAATATCCTGAAGTTTGAAAAACTCCACAGGGTCAACCCACGTCGAGCCGCCTTCGATTTGTTCGCCGTCGGCACGGGCAGGCAATGCCGCAAATGCCAGCAACATCGCCAACGCCACTCGAAGAGGATTATATTTTTGTCGCACATCCATTATTCTTAGATTGTTATTTTTAGTGAAATATTGCCATAATCTTCAACACAATTGTCGGGTTCTTTGAGTTGCTGTTATTTTTTGAAATTGTTTATTTCTTGCGCCGTTATTTTTCTTTGGAAATAGAGTCTCTGTTCTTGAGGTGGTCCTCGATGGCACGTCCGCCGCCCACGACATCGTTGCCACTCACATGGTACACGTTCTTGTCGATTTGAGCCTTCTGTTCGGCGGCATGCGCGTCGCGCAACGCTTGGTCGTGTTGTGCTGTGGCAGTTTTCAAGTCGGACTGCGCCTTTTGAGCGCCCATCTGTGCCTTCTGCAGGTCATGTTCGGCACGAATGGCCTCACGCTTGCTGGCGTTGTCGATTCGCTCGGCGGTACGCAACTCGCTGTTCGCTCTGTTGACGTTCTGTTGCGCCTTTGCCGCACTATGTTCCGCCTTGCGGAGTTCCGACCGTGCCTTGTTCACTTCCGCCGGAGTCTTGGCGTGGTTCAACTTCTGCTTCAACTTCTGCTTTGCGGCCTCGACCTTATTGTTCGCCGCGGTCAACTGTTTGTTAGCGTTATTGACCTTTCCTTGTGCGGCGGTCACTTGTTGCTGCGTGCGCGCTACATTTTGGCGTGTCTCGCTGACACGGCTTTGCGCGTTGGTCACTTGATTCTGCGTGCGGGTTACCGCTTGCTTGCTCGATGTCAGCGTCTTGGCGGTGGAGTCGGCGTGTGCCCGAGTGCTCTCGACCGTGGGCTTGCCGCTCGAAGCCCAACTTTTCGCCTTGTTGAAACCCACTTCAACCGTTTTATTGATGAGGTGATTTTTGGTTCCGTCTTTCAGACCGCCCAAAGTCTTGTCGAGAATTTTCTTTGGGTCGCCGCTTTCGGTAAACTCGTTATATCCCGCCTTGAAGCCTTCGCCGCCGATGACCACAGCGGCCTCCGTGCCGAGGTTGACGGTCTTTCTGACGGCATCGATAGCGTTGGGAGCCAATTTTCCCGCCGCCAAGCCGCCGATTTCGCCGGCATAGTTCTGGGCGACGCCCACTGCTCCGATTATCGCTCCATGAGCGGCGGCCTTGACCATGCTTTTGCCCTTGACGTAGGCGTCGCCCACCTTGTCGATGACTGAAGTTGATATGGTGAAGCAACTCTGGACAATCTTCGCTTTAGCCGCGGTGGCGACCGAAACGGTGCCGGCACCACTGAGTGCCAATGGTATCAACACCAACGATGTGGCGGCGACATTCTTTGTGCTTTCAAGCCCTACGACCCACACATTATTGTCGGCGGCTTCGGCCTGCTGTTTCGCCGACTCGATGCCGGCCTGAATCTGGTCGATCTTCAACGCCTTGCGCACGGCTTCTTCCGTGGCCTCGACATGATATTGTGCCGCAAGTTTGCTTATTTGATGCTCTTTTTGGATTTCGCGCTCCAGCCGCCGTTCCTGCTCGGCTTTCCAGTCGCGGTATTCCTTCATTTCGTCGGAATAACCGCGTTCGAGGTCGCGTTTGTTTTGGGCTTCCCACGCCTCGTGCTGCTCACGTTGGTTGCGCTCGGCCGTTTCGGCGTTTTGACGCACATAGTCGGAATTTTCGGCAGAGAAGCGCACGCGCTCTTCAAGGTCGGCGCTTGTCAATGGGTTGTCGTCGCCGTAATAGCGTACCCATCTGCCATCTTCTGTGGGATAAAATTCCGTTCTCTGTCCAGTTGCGGGGTCGGTAAGCGTCACCGTGCCTTCTGAATCCTCTTTAATATATTTTTGGCATAGGTCGGGATAATCAGTCGGGTGGAACAAGTTGTACGGGTCGCTCGGCTTAGGAGGAGTTCAACCCGTGAAGTCCACGCCGGTATTATCCTCGTCTTCAGGACGACGCATCGGACCACGTTCGACAGGGGGAATATCGGGCGGTGTTGGGGGCTGACCTCCATTGACAATCATTTGTGTGAAACCGCCTGTGACCGCGCCAGCCGAACCGCCGACGAGACCGACGCCGCCAGTTCCAAGAAGCAACGAGAGGATTGCGGCTATTGTTTGGATTACCAACGATTCTTTCTCGGGAGTGTGCTCTCCAAGCCCGAGACGGTCGTTGTAGCCCGTGAGCCAATCCATAAGGTCGTTGGTATAGTCGGTAAGTATTTCCTTATCTTCGGCTGTCATTGGCGGAGGAGCCTCTTCAGCGACAAGCACTTTGTCAACAACGAAATAAACACGCGGCCCGGGTCCGTGGGCCTCTGCCCCTTTGCTTATGTTAGGCATGCTTAATATGAGAAAAAGAGAGCTCTCCCCGCCGCGGTAGATGAAGTGGGCAAGAGAGGAATTGCCTGAGACGGATGCTGACGAGGATGGAAAATCCGGATTGTATTTAACCCTATCGCCATATCCATGTCCCTTGATTGTGCCAGAAATCTTCGCGGTATAGGAAAAGTTGACGCCACTGTCGCTCGATGTCATTCTGATTCCGCTGAAAGCCAAATTCATCGAACAGTCATAGTCCCATGTCGCCACTTTTTTCCCGGTGTCAGGGTCGATAATCGGCTGTCTATACGTGTATTTGATGTTATATTCCCCACTTGCCGCGCTACCGGTGTCGATTGTCAGCGTTCCTCCGCTGACAGCAACGCCGATAAATCCACTAATATTGCCATAGGTATATTTGTCATCAATTTGTGAGTCAGGTTCCACAGCCCCGGCTATCGGGTGTACCTTAATACCGAATATTTTCTTTTTCTGCTTCTTCAACGCATTGTTGAAGTTATCGTTTCCTGTGCCGTCAGAAGTTTTCGCCTTTTGGAGTTTGAAATATTCGACAGGGTTCACCCAAACGAAGCCTTCGGGCGCTTCCTCTTCTTCGCCCTCTGCCGATGTGGCTTCCGACTCCGGCTCTTCGGGAACGTCCATCCAGCCTTGTGCTGAAACCGAGAATGTGCCTGTCGCAATAAACACTGCGGCAAACACTTTTATTATGTCATTACAAATTCGCATGATATACTTAAAAAAGATAGCGATATAGCATTTTATATATTCGTTTGCAAGTTATAAAAAATTTGCGTCAATGCCAAATAAATTCCCCATAAGATTTTATTTTTGAATGCATAACGACACAGAAAAAAGAGGGAGACCGAAGCCTCCCTCTTTTGATAATCGCAAACTGCGGCGGTCAACGAACAAGAACTTTGCTTGAACGGATTGAACCGTCGCTCATACGGTCGACGCGAATCAACACTTGTCCTGCCGACGGAACGGCTACCCGTGCGCCTTGCAGGTTGTAGTAAGTCGATTCTACTGCAGTAGCGCTGGGCTTGACAGTGACTGTTTCAACACCCGTCGCCGGCATACCGAAGCGGTAAACATTTGCTCCGATGCCGGAATTGTTCTGGTAAATCATCGCATACGTTCCGTCTTCACTGACTCGGGCAGTGATTGACTGGAAGCGGAGACTCGACGAAGATGTCGATTCTGCCTTTTCAGCAACCACATCGTCACTACCGAGTTCGTGGATTGTGTAGCCGTCGCAATAAGCCGTTCCTGTAGGTTCGACAACGTAGGTCTTGTCGCCAAGAGTGAATACGTCGAAACCGTCGGTTGAAGAACGTGTAAGAGCGCGGGTTACAATATTTCTGTCGCCACGCAGACGATAGATAAACGCCGATTCTCCATGCGATGCCATATCGGCAACCGTCGTGTAGCGCGGTTGGGCGATGGCGGTGTTGTCCATCGTTGTGGCGAATTGGTTTTCAACAGCCGTTGCCGACACTTGAGCGCCGTTCGCAATCTTGAAGATTGCGCCGTGGGTGTTAAGAGTGCCGCTTGCTGCACCAGGAAGCAGACACCAGTAAGCGCCTTGTGATGACATCACATTGCCGACGATACGTCCGCAGTTGTCAAGACGTGCGTTGAATACCGGACTCGGCATCGTAAGCGTCAATGCGTGTTGAGTGCCGTTCGGTTCGATGATAACCCAATTATTACACGATGTAATCCCAGGGAAGCCCTTGTTTACTAGGATGTTGCCAGCGTCGTCGGCAGTGATAGCCGTCCCGACGCCATCGACAGTGGCAAATGTCGAGCGGTTGCCGCTTTGGTCGTAACGATAGATGGTGTTGACCGACTTATCGGTGATGTAGAGATAGCCGCCGTAGCCAGTAGAATAACGACCATCGTTTACGCCAGGAATATTGGTCGTGTTCATAACGCGTTGGAATACGAATTGCGTCGGGTCAATCAACTTGTTGCACTTGCCAGAGAGGGCGACCGTCACGCTCGATGCGCCTGCTGCCGAAATAGTGATGGTTGCGGTATGGTTGCCTGTAACCGTCGGAGCGTAAGTGACATAAGCACGACCGCCTGCTGCGGGCAGGGAAGTGCGGTTGATGCGGAATTGGTTGGCGTTTGTGCCTGAGAGGGCCAATGAAATATTGCCTGTGAGGTTAGCACCAGTCACGTCGTAGGCGGCGTCGGCAGATTCGCCCTCAGTCACTTCAAGGCTGATTGCTGCGGGATTTACTGATACTGCGGGAGCATCGGGGTCGCCGTCAAGCGTGGGATTGATTGCCGCTGGGCTGCCGCATTTGAAGTAGGCTATACCTTGTTTGTGGACAAGAACCCACATTTCAACGCCGTTTTCGCCATCCACATGAGTGCAGAGCGATGTCGAGAATGAGGTGTTACGTGTCGTGCCGAGACCTGCCGATGGGTATTCACCGATTTTCTCGGCTTGTGCCCATCCGTTGGTAGCATCGAACAGGACTGCCTTTCCGCCCATAAGGTTATCGCCGGCTTCAGTTTCCGACTTATAGTCGGTTGCTAGTCCGTAGGATGTGCCCTTGTAATTAAATGCGGTGAAACAGTTACCACGGTTTGTTGTGAGCACCGAGGAGTTGAGCGTTGCGCGGGCACGACCGTTGCTTTGGAAGAGCGTAGGCAGATAGTTTTGGCCTATGCCCCAGAACTGGCCGTTAAGTTCGGGAACGATACGCGGAGAAATACCGAGAATGATGCCTTCATTGCCCGTATCATCGGTAATTGCCAATGATGTTGGCGATGTTGCCACAACACCGTTTGTGATGGTATATGTAAGTAATGAGTTAGCCTCGGTGGCGCCACCTGCAGCGAACGAGAACGAACCGCTTGTGAGGTTGCCGCGGAGGTCGATACAGTCACCGATACGCGCTTTGCCGGCGAAATCGGTTGTGGCAAGAATTACACGTGGCTTGGCGAGGTCGTTGTCCCAACAGTAGATTTTGAAGGTGTTCATGCCTGAGGCATTGGTGGCAATATTACAACCTACGATTTTACCGTCGGTGTATTTGACGTCGATAATCTTCATCGCACCGCCTTCGACACCGTCCATCGACAGTTCACCCATCTTCGCACCCGTTTGAGCGTTGATGATGTTCACGCCGACACCGGGATTTACGACGTAGAGTTTGCCAGCGCCGTAGTCCATATTACGCATTTGTTCGAATGTTGCCCACGAAGCGTTTTGGCCAGATGTTTCGGAGAAGTTCCAAACTTGGGTAAATGAAATCGGACGGTTCTTTGCCGTACCGGTGATAGCGATAGTTTCGGTGCTTGAACCTGATTTCAAGGAGATGATTGCCGAATGGCTACCGGCCGACACTGGACGATATGTGATTGTGAACGACCCTCCGGATGCGGCAAGCGATGTGGTTGAAACTGAGAACAAATTAGCGTTTGTGCCGGATAAAGTAATGGAGATGTTTGATGTCAAACCTGATGCGCTCACCGACACTGTCTTTGTTGCCGATTCACCCGTGTATGCCTGCGCTTCCCAAAGGCTGATGCTCGGAGTCATACCAGTGGACGAGCCTTGTTTCATGTCGAAAGAGCAAGGCGTGATATTGTCATTCGTGACGGTAACTGTTTTTGTTTGAGTGGTGTATCCATCCTTGAAAACTTCAACGGTGTAAGTGCCGGCAGTGAGTTCGTCGAAGAAGAACACACCGTTGTTGTAGTTGTCGGTGTACATCGGGTTGGTCTGAGTTGAGGGATAGTACGATGCATCATCGCCTGATTTAGCCGACCATGAACCGACACTTACCACTGCACCGGAGGAGTTTTTAAGAGTGACTCTCACGCCGTTGATGGCCTTATAGGAGTCGCGGCCACGAGTTGCGTAGTTAGTATAGCCACAACTGACTGACAGGTCACGGCAGTCGCCCGCGATAGCGCCCTTCATTCCGCTACCGCCTACAGGGCTCGTCAAGAAACCTCGCACTAGTTGCCAGCCGAGCATACGGTTGTAGTGGAAACTCTTCAAGCGGAGTGCTTCGGGACGATAGTCGTGGAACCATGATTCGACGAGGATACCCGGACGGTTGTTCGTACGGAGAATACCGTAGTGCCAACCCCAGAAGTCGTAGTCGGCAAGCGAACGCGGTGTCGAATAGGTGGTATTGGTCAACTCCACTTTGTGGTGTTGGTCGACCATTGCCTGTCCCATCGCTTTCGAACCTGCGACATCATTTGTGCTGTTCGAGCCTTTGTAGAATGCCGAAGTGTAGTTGGCCGATGCGTTACCGCCGTTAGTGTGCGGCGAGATGAACCAGCCGCCGAAGTTGTTCGACAACGTGGCGATATAAGTAAGGTCGAGGTCGTCGTTTTCAGTGTTGTGAGTACGTGTTATGCCCACAGTAGCACCGTAGAGGGCGAACAAGTCGCGCATGTACAGACCACGTGTTAAGTTGCCGTCGGATTCCCAAAAGTCGGGAGTGCTCAGCGGCACAACAATTTGACGGTCGTTGGATTCGTGTCCGCCGTGACCCGGGTTCAAATATACTCTGTAATTCGAGAACGGGGCGGCACTGGCTGTCATTGCCACTGAAACGGCTATGACTGCGAATGATAATAATTTCTTAAGTTTCATAGCGTTTCTGTTTTAGAGTTTTTCCAATGTT
>JAFZPB010000084.1 GCA_017552595.1 Muribaculaceae bacterium | reverse complement strand
TGGGCGTCGCGCGGGATGGCGTTGCGGAGGTTGCCGCCCGAAATTTGGGCAAGACGGAGGTCGGTAACTGCTCCGAGCGCGAAGAGATAGCGGGCGAGAAGTTTGTTGGCGTTGGCACGTCCGAGATGGATGTCGCCACCGGAGTGACCGCCGCGTCCGTTGGTAAGGTCAAAGCGGAAGAATTGATAGCCTGCGGGTGCTGCTTCGGCTTCGTAGGAGAATGTGATTGTGGAGTCGATTCCGCCGGCACAGCCTACGAAAATCAAGCCGTCGTCTTCCGAGTCGAGGTTGATGAGCATAGAACCGGTCATCATTCCTTCGCCGAGGTTGTCGGCACCGGTCATGCCGGTTTCTTCATCAACGGTAAACAGTGCTTCAATCGGGCCGTGAACGAGCGAGTCGTCTACAAGCACGGCGAGTGATGCGGCCATGCCTATACCGTTGTCGGCTCCCAATGTGGTGCCGTCGGCGTGAACCCATTCGCCGTCAACGATGGTGGTGATGGGGTTGTTTTCGAAGTCGAATCCGGGTATGTTCGATTCGCATACCATATCCATGTGGCCTTGGAGGATAACACCAGGGGCGTTTTCCTTGCCGGGGGTGGCGGGTTTCGACATCACGACATTGCCAACGGCGTCGGTCTTGACGGCGATATTATGCTCGGCGGCAAAGTCGAGCAAGAATTTGCGGATTTTTTCCTCTTTTTTAGAGGGGCGGGGCACTTTTGTGATTTTGTCGAAAATCGACCAAATCAATGCCGGTTTCAGTTCTGTAATGGTCATAATCTGAATGGTTGTTTTATAGGTTAAGTATTTAAATTTCTTTACTATTGAAAAAAACTGTTAAAATTGTAGCCTTTTCGGTCACTAAATTACAAAATAAAAATGATATTTGCCAAAATTTTTCGTTTTGTTTGCTATATTTGCATTTGAATTTGGCTGAAACGTGATGAAAACAGTGATTTTGGCTATCGTTATCGTCGCATTGTGCTTCGTTTTATTGGGAGTCAAAGTGCTTTTCGTCAAGGGCGGTAAATTCCCCTCCGGCCACGCACACGATGTCGAAGCGCGTCGTCGCCAAATTCAAAATAACAAAGACAATAAAAATTAAAAATACTTACAACATCAAATGAAAAAACTATTACTTTTCGCAGCCGCCGCCTTGGTTTTGGCATCTGTTGGCTGCAACAACAATGAAGACAATGCCGTGAAAGCCGGTAACGATTCGACGGCAGCCGTCAAAGGCTCGGCACCATCAATCAACATCCGCTATGTCGACCGCGACTCGATTATGAGCAACTACAATCTCGCCAAGGACTACAAAGAACTTTACATCAAGGCCCTTAACAAGATTGAAAACGCACAACGTGCAAAGGCTGCGGAAATACAAAAATTTGCCTCTCAAATCGAGCAGAAGGTGAAATCAAACGGCTACCTTTCCGAGCAGAGTTACAATGCCGATATGCAAAAACTTAACAAGATGCAGCAAAACGCACAAAACTATATGACTCAACTTCAAAGCGAAGCAGAAAAGGATATGGCCCAACGCAATATCGAACTTAACGACTCCGTGATGAATTTCATCAAGGACTATAATAAGAAGTTCAATTACGACGCTATTCTTTTCCGCGACGCCGGTGTTTATTTCAACGAAGCCCTAGATATAACCGAAGAGGTGACGAAGGGTCTCAACGAACGCTACAACAAAGTAGGGAAGAAGTAATATTTGTCGAATAAAGACAATTTTCGTTTCATAGTAGAGTTCAGCCTGCCGATTCTCGGTGGGCTGAATTTTTTTGTCGTTAGGGCGTTTTTCGTGAAATAAATTTGCCAGTTGAAAATAAATTCGTAACTTTGCAAAAGATTTAGCACACAGCATTCTAAAAAAAGGGGTCTCACCGTGCCGATGAGATTTCTCTTATTTTTTAACGCTGTCAAAAAAAAGATTTAATAACATTAAAAACAATAGCAATTATGGCAATAACCTACATGACCAAAGAAGGTTATAAAAAGAAAATGGAAGAAATCGCTTACCTCGAATCGGTAAGACGTCCTGAAATATCACGCGCAATCGCTGAGGCTCGCGACAAAGGCGACCTTTCGGAGAATGCAGAATACGATGCCGCGAAAGAGGCTCAGGGTATGCTTGAAATGCAGATTGCAAAACTCAAGGACCTTGTGGCTAACGCACGTATCATCGACGAAAGCAAACTCAATCGCGAAGAAGTGCAGATTCTCAACACCGTCAAGATTAAGAATCTTGCCAACGGCATGGAGATGGCATATACCATCGTGGCCGACAGCGAGGCTAACCTTAAGGAGAAGAAAATCGCCACTTCCACACCGATTGCTCAGGGTCTGCTCGGACACAAACTCGGCGAAGTTGTTGAAATCCGCGTTCCCTCCGGCCTTGTCAAATTCGAAATCGTTGATATTTCTTTCTAAAGTTTAGAGAGGATAGTTTAAAGTTTAAAGAAATTCCAATTCCTAATATCTATTTCCATGGCAACAATTTTTTCCCGCATCGTCGCTGGCGAAATTCCCAGTTATAAAGTGGCGGAAGACGAACACCACTACGCTTTCCTTGACATAAACCCGCTTCGTCCGGGGCATACGCTCGTTATTCCCAAACGTGAAGTCGATTATCTGTTCGACCTTTCCGATGAAGAATACGCCGGTTTAACGTTGTTTGCCAAGCGCGTGGCTGAAGCCATCAAGCGCGCCGTTCCATGCAAACGTGTAGGTGTGGCTGTATTGGGTATGGAAGTGCCCCACGCTCACATCCATCTTGTGCCGCTCAACGCAGAGAGCGACCTTAATTTCTTCGGTGCGCATGCTAAAGTTGATGCTGCGGAAATGCAACGCATCGCCGATGCGATTGCCGCCGAAATGTCGGAATCGCATCCGGAATTATTCTAAAATTACACTATCTGCTACTGCAGAGGGTTGTAGATTAGTGTGTTGCAACGGCTGAGGTTGAATATTTCCTCGGCCGTTTTTCTTATGTCGTCGGCAGTGACACTGCGGTAAACATCGACGATGGAATTGATGTCGGCGCCCTGCAACTCGTAGACGGCTAATTGTATCGCTTTTTGTTGGTAACTCATCAGCCCGAATGTCATCGTCGATTCGAATCGGTTAATCGACGTTTCGAGTTCGCGCGGGGTGAGCGATTCGGGCTCTTTGAAAAGCCGTGCGGCTTCATCGACAAGCATCTGTTCGGCGCGTGCGATAGTATCGTCGGAAGAATCAGTAATGCGAGCGTTCAGTATCAACATTCCCGGGTCGATAGTGCCCGTAATACTTGCGTCGGCATCGGTGAACAGGTCGCTTCCGACAACGAGATTGCGGAAAAATCGCGAAGATTTTCCGAAAGCGAGCAGGTCGGTGATGATATCGCATTCAACATAGCCCGCTTTGCCGAAAGCCGCCATCGGGAATGTTTTGACAATCATCGTTTGCGGCACTTTTCCTTCGACAACTTTACGTCGGGGAGCGGTTTGGATTGGCTCTTGGGCTAGATTGCGGGGCTTTATGTCGCGACGCGGAATCGGCCCGAACCATTTTTCTGCAAGTCGGACAACAGTCGCGAAATCGACATTGCCCGCGACTGAAAGCACGGCGTTGTTGGGCGCATAGTGGGAGAAAAACCAATCCTTGACATCGGCCTGTGTCACTCGTTCGATATGGGAAATATCTTTGCCGATTGTGGGCGTGCGGTAGGGGTGGACCGTGTAGTGGAGCGGCATAAGGTGGTGGCGCATATCGCCGTATGGCTTATTTAGATGAGTCTGCTTAAACTCTTCGGTCACCACGTTGCGCTGTACATCAAGGGCTTTGTCGGAAAACGAAAGCGAGAGCATGCGGTCACTTTCGAGCCAGAAGGCTGTCTCGATGTTTTGTGCTGGCAGAACGTCGTAGAAGTTGGTGAAGTCAGCGCTTGTCCACGCGTTGTTTATCCCGCCGGCATTTTGTAGAGCCTTGTCAAATTTATCAACATTGACCGAGCCGCCGAACATCAAGTGTTCGAACAAATGAGCCATGCCTGTAAGTTCGGGATTCTCGTCGCGGCTCCCTACGTCGTAAATTACGCTCACGGCAACCATAGCCGTGATATCGTCGCGGCTATGCACTATCCTAAGACCGTTATCGAGTACGGCCCTGTTTAATTCAATCATTCCAGAACTTTGGCGGAGATAATTTTAATGTCCTCTACGGGGCGGTCGGCGTTGTCGGTTTTTGCTTTTTCGATT
>JAFZPB010000083.1 GCA_017552595.1 Muribaculaceae bacterium | reverse complement strand
CCAATAAAGGGTTGACAAATCTTAAAATTGGTTTGGGGGTTAGAGTAGAGGGATGTCGGCAGCGGGTCGTCTATATTGTTATAAGACTTAAGAAATGCGCCGACCCGCCAGCCGACATTTTTTGATATGTTCATTTCGAAATTCATTATTTTTTGAGGTTAAAAATACGCTACAAAGATAATATGAGGATACATGGTTTGTCAAGTGGTTTGGGCAAAAATATTTTCTACCTTTTTGTTTGGTAAAATGTTGGTTTTCAATATGCTATAAATCAGCGACTCTACCTTTGGCTTTTTGCTGTTCTACCATTTCCCGTTTAAGCCCGAATCATTCCGAAAAAATGGCTATATTTGCGTTAAAATCATAGTGAAAATGCGAAAATTACCATTGCTCATTTTTTTGTCGTTGGCGGTCGCATGCGGCACGAATCCGACGGAAGAGCGGCTTGCCCTGGCCGACTCGCTGATGCAGGTGACGGGCGAGAACGCTTCGATGCGTAATTCCGACAGCGCATTTATGCTTTTGTCTAATCTTACGATTGACAGTTTTTCGGGCAACCGCAACCGTTCGGTCTTCGCCGTAGTTAAGTCGCATGCCGATTTCCGACATATCGGCACTATGTCGGTTGTCGACTATACGAACCTCAGCGAAGCGGTGGATTATTTTTCAAACCACAAAGACGATAAGAACTATTATCCTCGTGCGTGCATTATGAAAGCGGTGGCGGTTTCGAAACTTAACGACACGGAGGCTTCCGTGTCGGAATCGATTCGCCTTTACAAGTCGGCATTGGAATCGTTGTCGGCCGAAGAGCATTTTTGGCGAGGCTACGCCCATTACCACCTCGCCGACCTTTATTTTAGAAACAGCATTTCCGACAGTGTTAAAGTCCGCGACCACTATATCGCCGCCGCCAAAGAGTATGCCGAATGTGGCGATAAACTCAAAGAGGCGTGGTCGTATTGCGAACTCGCAAAGTATTATTACCTTCAGCCCAACGACTCGATGGCGTTTTTCATAAAAAAATCAATGAATGTGCCGCTGAACGAGCCTGACCACTATTTGGAGATGATGAATCTTGCCGACTTATGCGTGTTCTCGCACAATAAGCATGACTACGGAAAGGCTCTCGGCTATATTAAAGAGTCGTTGGCAATTTCAAAGCAATATAACATTCTCGAACCGGAGTTTAATTACTATCTCGCATCGTGTTATGCCCATTTGGGCTATGTCGATTCGGCGAAAGCCGTTTTGAAGGGACTCGGCAAGCCGCGACCCGATTCGTGGCGCGACAATTACGCACGACGTGCTATTGCGGAAGCGGAAGGCGACTATAAGAGTGCCCTCCAGTATGCCGACAATAACTATCGAATACGCACCGACAACCTTGTCAGCACGGCGCAGAAGTCGATGCTCCGCGCCGACTTGGAATTGTCGGTGGCTCGTCTTGAGGCCGAAAACGGCAAAATGTCAAGAAGAAACTATCTATTTCTACTGGCTATTTTCGCCTCAATAGCCGTTTTGGCATTAGTTGCGGCGTTGAACCACCGCAGGAAGAGGAAAAACGTTGAACTTCTTCGTGCGAATGAGCAACTCCAAAACGACAAACTCAATCTTGAACGGATTATCAATCAAATCAATGAAATGCCAACAGTCGAGTTGGACTCTGAAAAGAACGTAGCCTCGAAAACTCTTATCAACGAGCAATTCAAATTGTTACACTCAATTTTCGACGACCTTACACGGATTAAAGACGTTGACAAGATAGGCAACCGCCTAAAGGCACGCACATTCGCAACCGTACAGACGAATTTCTTCAAGTATGCCGAAATATACCTCAACTCTATTCATAACAATGTCATTGGTCGAATAAGAGAAAAGGATGCGCTGAAGGACAGTGAGATAGCATTTGTGATTATGGACTTGTGTGGATTCTCGAATGTTTCGATTCAGTACGTGTTGGATTTCAAGAACAACAATTACCCATATAAAAAGCGTGCGGCTATTCTGAAAAAATTGGGCATGAATTCCATAGATGATTTGGTCGGGAAAAAATAAAGAATAATATTTATTCGCTTTGATTGCATAATCGTGCCAAAAAACGAAGAAAAACAATTTTTGTGGCAAGATAATGGGGCGTTTTTCGCTAACGCCGATTATGTATTTCGTCGAGGTCGCGGTCACGGTCGCGAAGGCGTTGGCGGCGACGGAGAGAGAAGTAGAGCAGGACGATAACGGCGAGGCAAACGCCGATTACGGAGAAAAAGTGGATATATTCGCCCGCTTTATAAAGGCGTATTCCGAAGATGCCCACCATAACGGCAAGATAAATGAGCAACAAGGCTGGAATGACTATATGTTTCGGTGGAGTTTTCATTGTTGGTCTTGTTCAGCGGTCGGCTCAGGTTCAATCGCATAGGGGGATTCTTCTGGGTGGAATTTGCCTGCGATGAGGTAGTGATAGAGTTTGTAGCAAGCCCAAGCGTCGATAGAGGCGTAGATTTGCTGACTTTCGGTGAGGGATTCCGCCTCCCAGTTGGTAAGCCGTTGGCTTTTGGAGATGCGTTCGCCGAAAACGATTGCGTAAATACGTTGGAGGCTATTGTCGCGGATGTGATAGTCCTTGACCAATAGTTGAAGGTCGATTTCGGCCTTAGGATTGACTTGTCGGATTTTGTTTAGATTGCGGAAGTCGTCGTGAAGCGACACTCCGATTTTTGCCGTTGTGGGCGATTCAAGAAAATCAACCATCTCGTCGGTGAGGCCTATTTGGTTGATTCTGAATAGGAAACACCTCGTTGGGGCGTAGATTTGAATAAGCGCGACTTTGTTGAGTTTGCCGCGGTGGAAAGTCGGGCGTGTTTCGGTGTCGAAACCAACAGCGGGAAGCGACGAGAGATAGCGTAACGCCTTTTTGGCGTCGAGGGCGGAGTTTATAACGGTGATTTGTCCAGGGTAGTTTACCACAGGCATTTCCGCTACGGTCTCTTTCGGTATTGACAATTCAAAATCGTCCGACATAGGTTTTGATAAAAAAAACAAGGCGGCGGGTTTCGTCGAAAATCGTGAACTGGGTCACTAGCGAAAACCTGCCGCCATGTCGTTGGATATTCTCTATATTAGAAAATAGTGAGTTTCGGGTTAATGCTTATTTAAGGGTAAGTACGAGGTCTTTACCATCTTCAGTTGCTTCGATGCCAAGTTTGTCTTCGCGAGCGAGCCAGCCGATAGCAGCGTAAAGTTCTTTGTCTTTTAACTTTGTGGCTTTCTTGACGTCTTTAGTCGATGAAGGATTGGTTTCGTTCAGAGCGTTCCAAACAAGACCTGCGAAAGTTCCAATGTTTTCTGCGTTCATTTTGTTTGTTTTTTAAATTAATAAATAGTTTTACAATAATAGCTTAAAAATGCTTTGGTTTTCTTTCGACTGCAAAGTTACACATAATTTTTGGATTGTGCAAATTTGCCTCCGATTCGGCGGTGGTTTTGGATAAAAATCAAGCGGGCGACAATCCTTGATGGAAGTCGCCCGCTGTGGAGATTATGACATTGCTTTAGCCAATTTTTAGGGTTTGGCCTGCTTTAAGTTTCGCTTTTTTGCTGATGCCGTTGTCGCGGCAGAGTTTATCAACGCTGACACCGTGACGATGAGCAATCGAAGCGAGGGAGTCGCCTTTTTTCACTTTCACCTTCTTGGCTGCCTTTTGGGGAGCGGCGGCCGCTTTGCTCTTGACAGGAGCGGTGCGCTGTTCAGCCACGACCTTGTTGGCGTTGGGCGAGTAGTCGCGGGCGTCTTGATAGGTCGATTTGTTGAATGTATAGTAGTCGGTGTGAACCGTCTTGTTGTCGAAGTCGAAGATAGCGGCGGGGTTGATAGCATAACCCATGAAGCGAGTCTCGAAGTGGAGGTGCGGGCCAGTGCTACGGCCGGTGTTTCCTGAGAGGGCGATGGGGTCGCCAGCCTTAACGGTTTGGTTGGGCTTAACGAGGAAGCGTGAGAGGTGACCGTAGATAGTTTCGAGTTCGTTGGTGTGGCGGATAACTACGTAGTAGCCATAGCCTTTTTTCTCGAAACGGGTGAGGCGGACTTTGCCGTCGAAAGCGGCGTAGATGGTGTCGCCCATAGAGGCTCTGAGGTCAACACCGCGGTGCATGCGGCCGAATTGAGGACGGTAGCCGT
>JAFZPB010000082.1 GCA_017552595.1 Muribaculaceae bacterium | reverse complement strand
CTGCACGATTTCTACGAATATTGGCCGCGCATGTTCAATAATAAAACTAACGGCATAACTCATCGCCGCTGGCTTATGGGCGCAAATCCCGAATTAGCCGACCTTATCGACAGAACCGTCAGAAGTCGCGTTTGGCACCGTCACCCCGAACAGTTAGATTTGTTTAATGAATCGGTTGATGACAGAAAAGTCCTTAAGGAACTCGACGAAATTAAATTGATTCGCAAAACCGCACTCGCCGATTTCATTAAAAAACATCAGGGTGTTGAACTCGACCCGAATACGATTTTCGACATTCAGGTTAAACGTATCCACTCCTATAAACGCCAACTTATGAACGCGCTCCATATTATTTGGCAGTATGAAAAAATTAAAGCCGACCCCAGCTATAAGCCGCTCCCGACTACTTATCTTTTCGGCGGCAAGGCGGCGGCAGGTTACTACATTGCCAAAGAGACAATTCGC
The DNA here is from genome assembly GCA_017552595.1 of Muribaculaceae bacterium. Classification (GTDB taxonomy): domain Bacteria; phylum Bacteroidota; class Bacteroidia; order Bacteroidales; family Muribaculaceae; genus RUG14106. The sequence continues at coordinate 4,122 of JAFZPB010000082.1, read as the reverse complement.
CTTATCAATGCGATTGCCGATAAAGTCAATAACGACCGTTCGATTGATAACCGCTTGAAAGTCGTCTTCATTGAGAATTTCGGCGTATCTATCGGCGAGATTGTTTATCCGGCGGCTGATGTCAGCGAACAAATTTCTACGGCGTCCAAAGAGGCTTCCGGTACCGGCAATATGAAATTCATGATGAACGGCGCGATAACTCTCGGCACACTCGATGGCGCAAACGTTGAGATTAAAGAGGCTGTCGGCGATGACAATATCGTTATCTTCGGACTCAAGGCGGGCGAAGTTTTGGCTTACTACGAAAACGGAACTTATTCCGCTTGGAACGAATACACCGGCAATCCCAATGCCCGACTCGTTGTCGATAAGCTCACCGACGGCAGTTACGGCAATTTTCATTCTCTGCGCGATTATCTGATTCAAGGCAACGACGAATTCTTTATCCTTAAAGATTTCAATGCTTATATCGACGCTCACCAAGAAATTTATGCGCGTTATGCAGACAGAATGGGCTGGCTCCGTTCGGCAGCCATGAATATTGCAAATTCGGGCAGATTTTCTTCCGACAGAACTATCGACGAATACGCCGCTGAAATTTGGAATATTAAACCCTGTAAAATTCAGTAGTCAGTTAAAAGATGGAAACAGTTAAAAGATGGAAAGATTGAAAGTACTTGCCACCTTGCCACCTAACCATCTTTCCATCTATCAAAGACGAGGGGAGGTTGATTGATGAAGACTTCAAACCTCAGCGAATACGGTCTGTATTTGTTTCATCAAGGCACGAATTATCATGCTTATGAAATGTTCGGTGCACACTTCATCGAGCGCGACGGCAAAGAGGGTGTTCGCTTTGCGCTGTGGGCTCCTCATGCAAAGTCTGTCAGCGTCGTCGGAGACTTCAATAACTGGGATACTCGCGTCAATCGCATGATTCGGCTGGAAGACGGCGAGACTTGGGAAATTTTTATTGAAGGACTTAAGCAGGGCGATAACTACAAATATGCAATTCAGCCTCCGCACGGTAAAGCTCACATTTTGAAGAGCGACCCTTACGGCTTTTATGCCGAGAAACGTCCGAATACCGCGTCGAAACTTTACAACCTTGAAGATTACGATTGGCAAGACGGCGAATGGCAGGAGCTTAACAAGCGTCAAACGTCCTATTCGCATCCGATGCTGATTTATGAAGTTCATGCGGGTTCTTGGCAACGCAACGGCGACGGTTTCTTGAGCTATCGCGAACTTGCCGACCGTTTGATTAAGTACGTCAAGGAAATGAACTACACGCATATAGAGTTCATGCCGCTGTCGGAACACCCGCTGGACAATTCGTGGGGCTATCAGACGACGGGTTATTACGCGGTGACGAGTCGTTACGGCGAGCCTAATGATTTTCGTTACTTGGTCGAGACTGCGCATAAAAACGGAATCGGTATTATAATGGACTGGGTACCGGGACATTTCTGCAAAGACACTCACGGCTTGCGCGAGTTCGACGGCGTTAATCTCTACGAATCCGACAATACTCAGCTTTCGGAGAATCGCGGCTGGGGCACAATCAATTTCGATTACGGGCGCACCGAAGTTCAAAGCTTTTTAATCTCAAATGCGCTTTTTTGGCTTGAAGAATTTCATATTGACGGATTAAGGATTGACGGCGTGGCAAATATGTTGTATCTTAACTTCGGACGCGAGGAGGGCGAATGGACTCCGAATCGCTACGGTGACACGGGCAATCTTGAGGCGGTCGATTTCCTTAAAAAGCTTAACGAAACTGTCTTCAAGTATCATCCGCAAGCGTTAATGATGGCGGAGGAATCGACTTCGTGGCCGTTAATCTCCAAACCGGTTTATATGGGCGGTATGGGCTTTAATTACAAGTGGAATATGGGTTGGATGAATGACATGCTTGATTATGTAAGTCTCGACCCGATTTATCGCAAATGGAATCACGACAAAGTTACATTCTCGTTCATGTATGCTTTCGCGGAGAATTTTATCTTGCCGCTCAGTCATGATGAAGTTGTTCACGGCAAACGCTCGCTTATTGAGAAGATGCCGGGCGATTATTGGCAAAAGTTTGCGGGCTTGAGGGGTTTCTTGGGATATTGGATGGCTCATCCCGGTAAAAAACTTTTATTCATGGGCGGCGAATTCGGGCAGTTTATCGAGTGGAATGAAAATGACAGTCTTGATTGGCACTTGGTCGAGCAATATGAAAAGCATACGCAAATGCAAACTTATTCGCAGGCGTTGAACAAGTTCTATCTTGAAAATAAATCGCTCTGGCAGGTCGATTTCGATTGGAACGGCTTCCAGTGGATTGACTGCAACGATAATGACAACAGCATAGTTTCCTTCATTCGCAAAGCGGAAAAAAGCGACGATTACTTAATAGTAGTCTGCAACTTTACGCCCGAAACTCGCAAAGATTATCGAATCGGCGTCCCCGATAAGGGCGCGTATGTCGAAGTTTTCAACTCGGACGCGGAAGAATTCGGCGGCAGCGGCGTTGTAAATTCCGATAAGCTGACGACCGAAGATTTTTCGTGGCACAACAGAAATCAATCAATCCGTTTAACGGTTCCGCCGCTTGCAACTGTTTTTTTAAGGCACGATGTGCCGCAAGATTATCTGCGCGGGACGAAAGATTAGCTTTAAGGGATAAGGGCAAAGAGGTCAGGGGCAAAGGGTTTTTCCCTAAATCCTGACCCCTGAATCCTGACCCCTGAATCCTCAAAACTGAAAATATTTTCCACAATAACAACAGATAAACAGGAGGGAGTTTGTTATTATGAAAGTTCTCTATGTGGCGTCGGAAGCTGTTCCGTTTGTTAAAACCGGCGGTCTTGCCGATGTGGCAGGTTCACTCCCGAAGGCTCTTAAAGAGCAGGGCGTTGATGTTCGCGTTATTCTTCCTAAGTTCACCGGCAAAATTCCTGCAAAGTTCCTTGAAGGAATGGAGCATGTTTACGACGGAACTATCCCCGTTTCATGGCGCACGAAGTACGTCGGCATTGACAAATACGAACTTGACGGCGTCACTTATTATTTCGTCGACAATGAAGAATATTTCGCTCGCGAAGGTCTTTACGGCTATGATGACGACGCGGAAAGATATTCATTCTTCTGCCGTGCGATTTTGAATTGCTTGCCCGCTCTCGATTTCTTCCCCGACGTTATCAATGCCAACGACTGGCATTCCGGACTTGTGCCCGTCCTTTTGAAACTCGAACATCAGGGCGACGAGCGTTATGAGAAGATTAAAACTCTGTACACGATTCACAATCTGAAATATCAAGGCGTCTTCACGAAAGATATAATGGGCGACGTGCTCGGTCTGGATTGGAAATACTTTAACAACGGCGACCTTGAATTCTATGATGCGGTCAACTTCATGAAGGGCGGCATTATCTACGCGGATTATGTTTCGACCGTCAGCAAGACTTATGCGCAGGAAATTCAATATGAATATTTCGGCGAACACCTCGACGGACTTCTCCGCAGTCGCAAAGATGACCTTTACGGCATTGTCAACGGCATTGACTACAGTGTTTTCAATCCTGCGACCGATAAACACCTGTTTGTGAACTATGACAACTCCGATGCTTACCTTGCATTCGATAAGAAATGCGAGAACAAAATTAAGCTCCAAGAGTTGCTGGGACTTCCTCAAGGCAGAAAGATTCCGATTGTGTCAATGGTTACTCGTCTTGTTGCGGCGAAAGGTCTCGACCTCGTTGTTCGCATGATGGACGAACTCCTTCAGCATGAAGATTTCCAATTCGTCTTGCTCGGCACGGGCGATAAAGTTTATGAGGATTGGTTTAAAGGCTTGGCATGGCGTTATCCGCAGAAAGTTTCGGCAAATATTTATTTCTCGAATGAACTTGCGCAGAGAATTTACGCTTCGTCGGATATTTTCCTTATGCCTTCCAACTACGAACCCTGCGGCATTGGTCAGCTTATCGCAATGCGTTATGGCGCGGCTCCGGTCGTTCGCGAAACGGGCGGCTTGAAAGAAACCGTTCAGCAATACGACAAGTACACGAAACAGGGCAACGGCTTTGTATTCTCGAATTACAATGCGCATGAAATGATGTACGCACTTAAGAG
>JAFZPB010000006.1 GCA_017552595.1 Muribaculaceae bacterium | reverse complement strand
GTAGCCGAGGTCAAAGACCCGTTTGGCTTCTTCAGGTTGGAAGCCGCCTATGCCGAGTTGGATACTGACGTAGCGGGTGTTGTCGGTCATATATTTGTAAAGAGCCTTGATTTTGTCGAGCGGCGAGGCACAAGTGTCGGCAATCTCATGAACTCGAGCTTTCTGTGCAGGAGTGAGAATGTCGCGATTTTTGGTGAGGCTGCCGCTCCACATGCCGAAATCTTCCCACGACTTCATCGATCCCGAGGTGCCTTCAAATGAAAAATTAGTGGGAGCGAAAATGACGCCTTTCGCCACTTGTCGCCACTTTGGCATGTAAGGCTCCGACTTTATAGCAGGGAGATTGGTGAGCGAGGCATTGAGCGTGTTGCCCGATGCGGTGACGATGGCTTCATCGACATTCATGCATTTATAGCGACAGCCTACTTCAGGCGGGAAAATGATTGTATAGTCGGCTTTCACGACCGACTGGGCTGTTGCCGATTGTGGAAAAAAGGTGGGATAGGAAATAAACCCGTTGCTTTCGGTTTCGTAGTCGTAGGCTACGGAATACGGGTAGGACGGTTGGTTGAATTCGTAAAAATAATAGTAGATGTCGTCGGCAAGGTTAATGGATGTGTATTCGGTGCGTTTGAGGTCAGACTTGCTGATTTTGCGGATGTCTTTTCCTGACGCATCGTAAATAATGCCTTGGAATTTAGTAAGTTTGACAGTTGAACTGCAGTCGATAGTGAGGTCGGCCGCATCTTTGCCGTTACTGTTTATGACGGTAATTAGAAGACGATGCCGTACTATGGCTTTTGTGGGGCTTACGACGGTAACTTTTGTCTCGTCGCGCTCTACCACTGAGTTAGCACCATCTTTTAGTTCAGCAGGAATGTCGGTGGAATACGCCCAAAGCGATGCTGCTGTGGCGATGAAAGCCAATACTGTTGAGATGCGATTCATGGTCATTTCTTTTTAATTACAATCATGTTTTCATTGTATTCCACTACTTTAGCCCAAAACGCTTTTATTTCGCCGTAGGCCGATGCAGGAAACACCACATTGTCAAGGGTAAACTTGTAGTTGGTGACCACTTTTCCGCTTTCCGACGATATGCGGTAGGTGCATACGTTTTTCGGGAAAGACTGCATCGACACTTTCGACGGCTGTGGCGATTCAACCACCTCCATCGTTTCAGGCAGCGACAGACTGACGATGAAATTATGTTGCTTCGTGAAGTCCATCTCAATGGGCAGGTCTCGCTTTTCTTGCATGAACGGATTCTCTTCTATGGAAGGAATGATAAGCGAATTGACATAGAACATATCGCCACTCGGTTCGATTTGCTTCTCGAACGATATGGTGTAGCGTACATCGTTGCCGAAAATGTGCAGGCCTTTAACGTCGAGCGACTTGATTTTAATCCTGTTGGCAAGTTCTATGTCCTTGATAAATTCGGTGCTGTCGGTTTTTGATGCAAAAAGTGACTTAAATCGCCGCGACTCTTGTCCTGACAAATTAGTCGTGATTGTGCCAGAGATTAGCCCTTCGTTGTCGATGGCACATTCGATGTTTGTACGGTCGACGTTTTTAGTGAGTCGTGAGAGGTCTTTAGGGAATGTCGAACCGACCACGTGGACGAAGTCGGTGTGAAGTTGGAGTGGCATGACGTCGATATATCCGTTCACTGCTGAGGCATCGATGTAGTGGAATGAGCCATCGGTGTCGGTGAATCCGACGATAAAAGTATCGACCACTTCAAGCGACGGATTGTAGAGAATGCGACCGTTGCCGCGAGTTGAGAGTAAAACAGGCTTGCAGTCAATTCCGACATCGCGCATCATGCTCATCAATATGTAGTTAATTGTCACATTGTTGCCTTCACCGTTAGAGACGCTTTTTTTGACATCTGTGGCAAAAAGGGAATATTCGCGATTCCATTTGATTTTTTTGCTGACAAAAACCATAATGCGTGCAACTTTCTCGGCATTGGTTTTACATTCGTCGAGCTGGAGTGACGCCATCTCGTCCTTGAAGGGATTCTTCATTTTTAAGAATCCGCTTTGGTCGGACTTGTTGAAAAGCAAGTCATCAACATTACGCCATGTTTGCGCGAGATTCTGAATGCGGCCGAAAAAGTTGACTTGAGTCAGGGTGAAATCGACATGAGAGCGGAAATCGTCAACACACCATAAGTAAGGCACGTCCTTCATTGACGGTGCCTTATTTCCTTCGAATTCTATTTTAAAGGAGCGGATGTTTTCCGCTTGGCCAATCCCGTAAGGAATAGACATAACGCCCACGTCACGCTTCACATTGAGGGGATGTGGTCCGCGTATATCGTATTTGAAATCGAAAAATTCGGGAATGTTCAATTCGAAATGACTGTAAAGAACGGGGATTGACGACTGGGCATACCATGAGCGGAGTTCGCTCATGATTTCAGATGTTATGGTATATTTATATTCGATTACTGTTCCCACTTTGACGTTCGGCACGGAAAATTTGACGCGCTTGGTGCGGTCGGAAACCCGTTCGTGGAAGATGTCTTTGTTCTCTAGTTTAGCTTTGATGGTTTTGCCGTTCTCCAAATTGTAGGAAGTAGCCGATATACCATCGACTTTTTCGTTTCGGTCGCGGATGTCGCCAGTGTTGTGATATGTGAAGTCTACGTCACCCCACTCAACACCATCCTCTTTCAGCACTTTAATGCGGTACTTGTATTCGTATTTCACTTGGAATCCGACGTCCTGCTGATAGAAATAGTAGCAGTCGGCGCATTTTGAAAGGAACATGGCCGGTGCGTCGGGGTCGAACGGACATGCCGTGAGGGTCATTTCTTCGGATGTGGGTTTGCCGAACTTGGTGTTCGGTTTATCGTCGGCAAAAACCGCGACGAAAATAAAAAAGGCAATAGTTGTTAGAAATAAACGGTTCATGTTTGTAAAGGAATTATGGATAAGAGGTTGCTTGAAATGATATGTTTAATCAAATTGTTTTCGGCGGAAAATGAAATTGCGGCCAAGGTAGTTTTCGCGCACTTTCGGATTTTCCGCAAGTTCTTCCGGTGTGCCTTGGAAGAGTATTCGACCTTCGAAAAGTAGGTATGCACGATCGGTAATAGAAAGTGTTTCGGGCGCGTTGTGGTCGGTGATAAGAATCCCGATGTTTTTCTCTTTGAGTTTATAGACAATGTATTGAATGTCTTCGACGGCGATAGGGTCAACGCCTGCGAAAGGCTCATCGAGCATGATGAATTTGGGATTTATGGCAAGACATCGGGCAATTTCGGTGCGTCGGCGTTCGCCGCCGGAAAGTTGGTCGCCAAGGTTTTTTCGGACTTTTTGGAGTCGGAATTCGGCGATAAGGCTTTCGAGTTTGTCGCGTTGTTCGGCAGGAGTCATCGTGGTCATCTCAAGCACGGCGCGGATGTTGTTTTCAACTGAAAGTTTGCGGAATACCGAGGGCTCCTGAGCGAGGTAGCCGATGCCGTTTTGCGCACGTCGATACACGGGATATTTCGTGATGTCGAGGTCGTTGAGGAAAATGCGGCCTTCGTTGGGCGTGATGAGTCCTACGGTCATATAGAACGTGGTGGTTTTACCGGCTCCATTAGGCCCGAGAAGACCGACGATTTCGCCCTGTGTGACATCAATCGACACATGGTTGACGACGGTGCGGTTGCCATATTTTTTTACGAGTCCGTCGGTGCGTAAAACGAGTTTCTTTTCGCCTTCTGGCAATTGGTCGTCAGATAATTCCGACTCGTCCGACATTTCTGACTGAAGAGTGAAATTGTCATTCTCGACATCAATTGTGCCGACAGGAATATCTGTTGGAATGTCAGGCATTGGTGTGGGGGTCAAATTCGTTTATAAAACCAAAAACCAATCAATATTCTATAGTTCTTTATTCTCGGCCGCTTTTTTTAGGCGCGATTCGATGTAATCGGTAAGGAGCGTGACGGCCACCACATTATTGCCGCCTTGTGGGACGATAATGTCGGCGAAGGCTTTCGACGGCTCGATGTAGCGATTGTGCATCGGTTTGACCACGTCTTGGTAGCGGTTGATTACCATCATCGGCGTGCGGCCACGTTCAACGCAATCGCGGGCTATGACACGGATAAGTCGGTCGTCGGGGTCGGCATCAACAAACACCTTTACATCCATCATTTCGCGGAGAACTGGGTCGTTGAGCACGAGGATACCTTCGACGATAACCACGTCGCGCGGACGCATTTCCACTGTCTCTTCTTGGCGGGTGCAGGTTAGATATGAGTAAGTGGGGATTTGGATTGTTTCGCCGCGGCGTAGGGCACGAAGGTGGTCCACAAGGAGGTCCCATTCGATAGCGTCGGGTTCGTCAAAGTTGATTTTACTACGCTCCTCAGGAGGAATGTGGCTTGAGTCCTTGTAGTAGGAGTCCTGAGGAATTACGGCCACTTCGCCTTGGGGAAGGCTTTTGATGATTTTATTTACTACGGTAGTTTTACCTGAGCCGGTGCCACCGGCGATTCCAATTACTAACATATTGATTCAATTCGTTAATTCTTTACAAAGTAAATAAAAAACTCCAAAAAAAAGGAATAAATTGGTGCGAAAAATTTCAAAAGCGAGATTATTCTTGGAAAAAACCGAAAAATTCGGCAATAATGACTAACTTTGTATTTCAAAATGTTTTCGCATGGGTATTAAATCGTCATTAGAATCATTCGGACAATACTGCGTTTTCATGGCCCGCGTGTTTTCCGTGCCAGAAAAGTGGAAGATATTTTTCCGCAAGTTGGTGCAGGAAATCACTAAACTCGGCATGGATTCCATTCCCCTTGTCGCAATTATATCAGTGTTTATCGGAGCGGTAATCACAATTCAGATGCAACTCAACATCATTTCGCCGTTGGTGCCGTCATATTCTGTCGGATTGGCCACGCGTGAAATCGTGCTTCTCGAGTTCTCTTCATCGATTTTATGTCTGATATTGGCTGGCAAGGTGGGGTCGAATATCGCTTCAGAAATCGGTACAATGCGCGTCACCGAGCAAATTGACGCATTAGAGATTATGGGTGTCAATTCGGCAAGTTTCCTCGTCCTGCCGAAGGTGATGGCGTTCCTGCTCTTCATGCCTGTTCTCGTCATTTTCTCAATGGCTATTTCTATGGTTGGCGGTTATCTCATCGCGATGTTCACCGATATGATTCCTGTCTCTCGCTATGTTTATGGCCTCCAGGCTCTCTTCAAAGAATGGTATGTTTGGTACGGACTTATCAAGTCGCTATTCTTCTCGTTTATCATTAGTTCGATAGCCTCGTATTTCGGATATTACGTTAAAGGCGGTGCCCTCGACGTGGGCAAGGCCAGTACGAACGCCGTGGTGACATCGAGTATTATGATTCTGCTTTTCGACGTAATCCTGACTAAACTGATGCTACAATGATTGAGGTAAAAAACATAACAAAATCGTTCGACGGAAAGACGATTCTTCACGATGTAAGCGCCACATTTAAAGAGGGCATCACGAATCTTATTATTGGACAGTCGGGTTCTGGAAAGACGGTATTGATGAAATCTACCGTTGGACTTGTGCGTCCCGAGGAGGGTGAAATCCTCTACGACGGTCGCGACATTATGAAGATGGACAATGCCCAAATCAAGGAAATCCGTAAGGAAATCGGTATGCTGTTTCAAGGGTCGGCGCTGTTCGACTCCGAAACTGTGTTGGGAAACGTCATGTTCCCGCTTCAGATGTTCACCAAAATGTCGCACGCCGAGATGCGCGACCGTGCCTTGTTCTGTATTGAGCGCGTCAATCTTAAAGGCGCCGACAAAAAATATCCATCAGAATTGTCGGGCGGTATGCAGAAACGTGTGGCAATTGCGCGTGCTATCGCACTGAATCCTAAGTATTTGTTCTGTGATGAACCTAACTCCGGCCTTGACCCGAAAACATCTATCCTCATTGACGAACTTCTTTCCGACATTACTAAGGAATACAAAATCACGACGATTATCAACACCCACGATATGAACTCCGTGTTGGGAATTGGGGAGAACATCATCTTTATCAACAAAGGCTATCGCGAATGGGTAGGCACGAAAGACCAGATTTACACCAGCGACAACGAAGCCTTGAACGATTTCGTCTTTGCAACCCGTCTTTTCAAGCAAGTCAAGAATTATATGGTCGAAAAGCAATAGAGCAAGACGATAACGTTTATAGATTCAAATGCTCGGCAATCCGAGCATTTTTTTGTGCCTAACCATTTCATTAGGCTTTATTTTAAAGGCTTGTCGAGAGAAAATGGCGAAAAAATTATGTTGTAAAACATATTTTCGTTATTTTTGCGGGAAAATTGGTCGATTTATCTTGTTTGTCGGCCAATTCTAACATTTTCTACGACAACTGTTATGGCTGGGACGGCAAAATTTTCATCTAAAATAGGCATAATTGCGGCCACCATCGGTTCTGCAATCGGTCTGGGTAACGTTTGGCGTTTCCCTGCCGAGACGCAGGCAAACGGTGGGGCGGCGTTTTTGGTGATTTATGTGGCGTGTGTATTGATTCTTGGTGTGCCCGTCATGGTGGCCGAGTTTACTATTGGCCGTCGTGGCAACTCCGACGCAATCGGCTCGATACGCAACATTACGGGAAAGAAGAAACCTTATTGGTTGATAGGCGTCCTCGCTGTGATTGTCCCCTACATTATTTTATGTTATTATATGGTGGTGTCGGGATGGACTTTCAGTTATCTCGTCCACTCAATCGACGGGGCTCTATACACTCCTGACGCAGGACAAACTGCTGTTGATTTCGGCGCTAAAATGCACAAATATGTGCTTTCTGACTACAGCCCACTGATAATGACGTTTATCGTTATTGCATTGAATTATGGGGTATTGATGTTCGGTGTCAGGAAGGGCATTGAACGGCTGTCGAATTTCGCCATGCCGGTTTTGTTCGTGATTTTGTTTGTTTTCTGCATCTATGTAATGACACTCCCGGGAGCAGGAAGTGGGGTTAAGTATTTCCTCGATCCTGATTTTTCGAAGGTTAGACCGTCCACTTTCATTAACGCTTTGAGTCAAGCGTTTTTCTCGCTAAGTCTCGGTATGGGCATCCTTGTAACATACGCGGCATATTATCCTAAGGAGACAAAACTCGCCCGTACAGCATCGACGGTGTCGGTTCTCGATATGTTTGTGGCCATCATGATGGGTTTGATAATCTTTCCTGCTATCGGAGCGTTTGGCGACTTTGATAATAGCGAGATGGCTGGTTCGGCCCTCATTTTTGTCACGCTTCCAGAGATTTTCAACCAGATGCCTAATCCCGGATTGTGGTCGACGTTGTTCTTTATTCTTTTGAATATTGCCACATTGACATCGACAGTCAGTATTGCAGAGGTTGCAGTCGCAGCCGTTCAGCAGCGGTTTAAGATAGGCCGAAAAGTTTCGACTCTCATTGTTATTGCTCCGTTGTTGGTGTTTAGTTCGGTCTGTTCTCTTTCGCTTGGCCGTTGGTCGAGTTTTACGATTTTCGGCATGACAATCTTCGATTTCTTCGATTATGTAGCAACAAACATATTGCTGCCCATTGTCGCCCTGCTGATGTGTGTATATATCGCATGGATTGCTCCACGAAACATTCTCCACGACGAAATTACCAACAACGGCACTCTTCGTTCGCGATTCTACCGTATCGTGATTTTTATCATTCGCTATATTGCGCCGTTCCTCATCGCGTTGATTTTTATCGGGAACTTTATAAAATAGGATGGGTAAGTTTTCCGACATATTTCGAATGACGTCGCGTGAACGCAACGGATTGATAGTTCTCCTTTCGATTCTCGTCATCGTGTTGGGTGTTATGGCCATTTCTCGCTGTTCATCCGACGATGGTACTGAAACGGTTGAAAAGGTCGAGAAAGCCGTCGCTTTGGAGGATTCGCTTGCCGAAGCCGCCGATTCGGTAATAAGTTTGAAAGAGGAAAAGCCGCAGAAAACGCGTGGCCAAAGCAAAAAGTCGACAGGCAAGAAATCCTCGACAAAGTCGGCTGGTCAGTCGCAACGCAATCCGATGTCGGAGCGGCCATTAAACTAAAGAATAAAACTGTGATATGAAGCAAAAACGTTCAGAATTCGCCACAAAACTTGGAGTTATAGCCACAACGGTAGGTTCGGCCGTTGGACTTGGAAATATTTGGCGATTTCCGTATGAGGCAGGCGAGGGGGGCGGTGGCGCTTTTCTTGTTATTTACCTGTTGGTTATTACTTTGATTGGTGTGCCGGTGATTTGCGCCGAGTTCGTTCTTGGCCGTTCTTCGCGTCGCAACATTTTCGGGGCATTCCGTCATTTTAGCCCCAACGGAAAATGGCACTATGTAGGATACGTCGGGATATTGGCTTCGGTAATGATATTGAGTTTCTACTCGGTAGTTGCGGGGTGGACAATGGAATATATCTACCAATCGGTCACGGGCGGACTTGATTTCAATTCGGCCGACGGTTTCCATAGTCAGTTCGGCGACTTCTGCGGAAGCAATTGGCGTCCGGTGTTATGGACTGTGCTTTTCCTTCTGTGTAATCTTTTGATACTTCGCCGAGGAGTTCAGAAGGGTGTCGAAAAGATGTCGAACATTATGATGCCTATTCTTTTCGTGTTGCTTATTGTCTTTTGCGTCAATTCGCTGACAATGGATAGGGCATCCGAAGGGCTTTCAT
>JAFZPB010000005.1 GCA_017552595.1 Muribaculaceae bacterium | reverse complement strand
TGTGATGACAATGGGGATTATCGCAAGTGCCTGTTCAAGGGAACCGTTAACGCCGAAAATGCCAAAAACACTGAAATATAACGCATAGACGGCGGTGACAGTAAATGAAATCCGTTTGGATGATATTATGCGGGTAGCAACGGTGTCGAAAAATGGTATTGACGCGAGCAAAATAACCATCTGCGCGACTTCAAGTGCAGATGTGTCCGCCCTTCTAAAAAAGCATATTGCCGCCAAAATGATGGCTGAGAGCAGTACGACTATCGAAAGCGCTTTATTTCTCGTCATAGTATTCTCTCTCAGCCGTTTTATGGTTGGGACGATTAAATGCTGTCGTTGCGGGGAAACAAGAACCGCAGATGACGCTGATAGTCGCGTGAGGCGAGGTAAGCGTCGATAGAATCGGCATGTTTGTGGTTGTGGAGGTCGGTGCCGATAAAATCAACCATGCCGTTTTCAAGAAGGTATTCGGCAGTGTTTTTTTCCGCTTTGCCGTAGTAGCCTGAAAGGCTGAGGAGGTTGATTTGGAACATTAGTCCGTTGGAATGGAGTTTGACATAGCGGTCGCGGTGGCCTTCGGCATAATAGAAATAACGTTCAGGATGGGCGAGAATTGGTTTGAAACCTTTTATTTTCAGGTCGAAAACAATTCTGTCAAGGTCCCACGGCTCTTGGATGAACGAATTTTCGATGAGCAGGAAATTGCCGGGCATCGGGCAAAGCGTTTCGCCTTCGACTTGGCGGAAGAAATAGTCGTCGATACGATACTCGGCGGAGTGGGAAATATCTATGTCGTTGCCGCGTCGAGCCAACTCTTCTTTGAGTTCGGCTAAAGCGGCGTCCATTATTTCGGGAGTGTTTTCGAAAGAAGCCTCAGTGACGTGCGGCGAAGCGATAATCCGCTTAATGCCCCAATTCTGCATGCGCTCGATAAGGTCGGCCGACATAGCGGCATCGGGCGAACCGTCGTCGATGCCAGGCACAACGTGGCAATGGATGTCGGTGGTTACGCACAGTTTTTGCGGTTCTTTGCTCTTCTTTAAGAAATTAAACATCGTAGAAATACACTTGTTCGAAATTCACTGCAAAATTACTCAAAAACCAAATATCTTCCAACATAAAATTAGTTAAAAAATTTTTTGCGAAAATTGAAAGTTGGCACACATATTGCGAATAGAAAAGCGAAGCCGAAAGCGAAAGCCGGAGGCCCAAAGAAAAAAAGTTAAACAAATTTTATAGGAGGTATTAATTATGTTACCAGTAATGCTTAAAAACAGTTGGTTCCCGACAGTATTTGATGATTTCTTGAGCAATGATTTTATGCCTCGTGCCAATGCGACAGCACCTGCGGTAAATGTCAAGGAAGACGCCGACGCCTACACGATGGAAGTCGCCGCTCCCGGTCTTAAGAAAGAATTTTGCCGTGTGAACATAAACGACGAGGGCAATCTCAGCGTTGCCATCGAACAAAAGGTAGAAAACAAGGAAGAAGATAAGAAACATCACTATCTCCGTCGCGAGTTTTCCTACACGAACTATCGCCAAAACTACACTTTGCCTACCGACGTTGACCGTGAAGGCATTTCGGCAAAGGTTGAAGACGGCATCTTGACAGTGGTTCTTCCCAAGATTAAGAAAGAAGAGAAGAAACTCACCCGCACAATCGAAATCGGATAATCATCAAATTTTTTTCGGAACATAACGAATAAGGGGATGCCCGCAAGGACATCCCCTTATTTATATTGTGGTTGAGTATTATTCAACCATATAGACAAGGACTACATCAAATTTCTCGTTGCCGTCCTCGAGGCAGGCGATGATGAATTCGCCGGCTTCTTCGGGAGTGACTTTAATGGAAATTTTGTCGCCCTTTTTCGACCATTTGTCTTGATGGAGTTGGGTCTTGCCGTTGATGATTGCCCATTTGGTTTTGTCGCTCTTCGGGCGAATCGTGAACGTGTAGGATTTGCCCACTTTCAGCGTTTCGGTAAGGGGGATTTCTACGATATCGTAGTTGCCGCCCTTATAGAATGTCGGAAGCGATGTGATTGTTCCGGCTACGGCAAGTTTGTAGAGTTTGTTGGCATCAAATCCATGTTTGACAAGATTTTGCACGCCGGCCTGGTCGAGAGCCATAACTGCTTCGGAATGTAGCGGGTCTTTTTCTTCAAGACGTACTTTGTCGGCAGCCGAGGGTTCTTCCACGTCGTAATCGACAACGGGTTGATATTGACCGTCGTCGCATTTTTCAATGATGCTGATTCGTTTAGCGACAGGAACGAGGAAGTCGCGCGTGTAGGAGCCGTCTTTCGCTTTTTTCCAATCGGAAGAAACGGTGCTCATGCGGTCGTTGACGATGAAGAGAATTTCAGCGTCACCCGGGTCGGCTATCGCAAAATGATATGTTTTGCCAGCCTTCAGCGTAGAAGTAAGCGGCATGTCGATAATCTTTGTCTTTTCGACGGTGTAGAGGACTGGCATCGATGTGACTTCGCCCTTTTCGATTTTGTTTACCAATTCGTTGGGGTCGAGTAGGTGCTGTTTCAGACGTGAGATTTGAAGTCCGTCGATTTTCTTCCATGCCGATGAGAGATACGGGTCGACCGATTGGAGATTCTTCAAATCCTTATCGTTGGCTGGCGCCACTTCCCAAATTGCGATTTTCTCGTAGTCGCCTGCCGACGGATTTGCCACCAATGTCAGTTCGCATGCCTCGAGGGGTGTGAAGGTGATGATATTGGTGTTGCCTTTGGCGTTGACGGCCGATTTGACCGACAATTGCGGGTCAAGCAAAAGATGTGCGGGAATTTTGTTTATGTACTTGATTTCGTAGGTTTTGCCCACGCGGAGTTGGTTTGTAGCGGGAAAATCTACGAAGTTAATAAACCTTGACGCTTTCTGCTTAAGTTCGGGGAGCGTTCCGCCTTTGAGGAAGTGGTTGAGAACGTCGGCGGGTTTAAGTCCGAAAGCGAGCAGATTGGGTTCGAACGACGGCATGGCGTTGAATTGTTCGCGAGTGACGGGTTTTTTGAGTTTCTGGTCGGCTGGATTGTCGGGAAAGTGGGTGATGACCATAGCTTCGGGAGCGACATCCCACCACGACATATCGTGGTCCGACTTAGTGAAAACGCCCTTTTTGACCGTGCCTGAACCGCAAACGGGGTCGCAGAGGATTTCGCCTTTTTCAGTCTCGACGGCAATCCATTTGTGGCCCGACTCATTGGAGGCGCCTTGGAAGTTTTTGGCAATGCCGTTAATGACGCGGGCCTTAAGTCCAGCATGGTTTGCGAGAATCAAATAAACGTCGCAGTAGGCTTTACACATACCGGTGCTCTTGTCCCAACACTCGTCGGCGGTGTTGATTGTGCCGCTCACGTCGTATATCATGTCGTTGGCGAGGAAGGAATAGATGGCACGCGCCTTTTCGTAGGGAGTGGTGGCGTTGGCGGTAATCCGCTTTGTCGCCGATTCGTAGTCGTTGGCCTTAAACTTGGTGGCCGATGTCAAAGTGACGACGGCGGCCAACAGAACAAATGTGTAGATGAATCGTTTCATTTGTGTTGATGGTAAATTTAGTTTTCACAAAGTTAAGCAAAAAAATCCATTTATTCGCTTTTGTCATCTGTTTTTTGCCGAAAACATATAAAAAAGACGCATAAGAATACGGGGCGACTGCGATTGCAAGCATCGCCATTCAAGGAATTTGCTGGACTAAATTTTCAATAGCGGTTTAACAAGTCCTATAATATGTATTCGTTGGCGGCTACTGGTTTGCCGCTATAGTTGACGGTGAGTTTGTGTTTGGCACCGTCGATGGTCGCTTCGGCGGAGATTTTCACTTCAAGTTTTCCGTCGGAGAAATTCACGTAACTGCTGATGCTTGTAAGGTTGTCCTGAAAGTAAGTGCGGTTGTTCTGATTTTTCAATTTGGTGCATAAATAATAATACCAACCGCCATCATTCAAGTCGGCAGGATTGGTGATTGTTTTGCCAAATTTGGCCGACGGGCAGTCAATCATCACATAGTCAAAGGAGTTCAGAAGTGCGTCGGGGACCTTTTTCGACAAATCTACAGAGGCGTCGTCGGCGAGAACAAAACGGCAACCATTACTGCTTATCACGTAAGCACTGGCATTAACGATTTGACATTCAGTTCCGTCAAACACGAATTTGTTTTCATTGGGTTTTGGTGTTGGTTCAGGTGCTGGTTCGTCATCACCGCAAGAGGTGAAAGCGGCGGCGGCGAATGCGAGCATCGCCATGCATAGGATTTTGTTGAGATGTTTCATCGTTTTGAATATTATTGAGTTTCAGTTATAAACAATTAATGTCAACAAAAAATCTTTAAATGGTTTTAAAGTCAAGTATATTAGAATAATGGTCTGTGGACGGTAGTACCACAATCAGTCCTGCAAAATAGCAGCCGGCAGACACCGAAATATTTCTGCTCTTGACCAATCTTCTAATTATGTTGACAAAGTTAGTGAAAGATTTGGAACTGTCATAGAAAGGATGTGAAAAATCGGCGACAGTTTCGGACAGTCGTGCGGGGGTATTTATGGTTGTTCTACTTTACCGTATATGGTTCGCCAGCGCGCCTTGCCGTTGATCATTCCCTCGAAAAGTACTTTGGTGTTTGGCTTAATAGTTACCCTCACACCATCGGTGCCCCAACTGATGACGGCAAAGGAATACTCGTCGGTGATAATGCCGTCGCCGGGATATATAGGACGATTAACTCTCGCCTTCTCAAACTTCTTTGAGGGCTGTTTGGTGCATCCGATGACTACGTTGCCGTTACCCCCTATCTTTTCGAAGGTTAAGGGGCTGGCGGGTTTCTTGCAGACCGGGCAGACATTGTCATCGGCCACGTCTCTCCAGTTGAATTGCTTGGGCGGCTGGGTGGTCGTGTTGCCGGCTGTTGTCTTACCTTCCACCACTCTTATAATGATGCTACAAGAGGGCATGATGTTGTGATTCATGCTGATATTAACCTGCTTGGCTTGTCGTGGTATGTTATAGTTCAGCATGGCTGACGTCTTATTCTTGAGTTCTTCCTCATGCAGAGACCTGCCCGACTCATCAGTCGC
Organism: Muribaculaceae bacterium; assembly: GCA_017552595.1. Taxonomy (GTDB): domain Bacteria; phylum Bacteroidota; class Bacteroidia; order Bacteroidales; family Muribaculaceae; genus RUG14106. The sequence goes on along the minus strand of JAFZPB010000005.1, from coordinate 216 downwards.
GCTGCACGACATGTTGAGCTTGCTGCCGTCACCTGATACCGTATTGGCGGAAACTCGGACGGTGGCTCCAGGCTGGGCTGTCATGATGATTCGGTCGGCACCAGATGCGCCGGATACAATCTTGGCACCAGTAACCGTATAGGACACTTTTACCCCCCGGTTATTTTGGAAACTGCTGCTGAAGGATTCGCCACTGTTGGATGATGTCGCCGTGGC
>JAFZPB010000081.1 GCA_017552595.1 Muribaculaceae bacterium | reverse complement strand
TTACCGCCGACATCGCTTTGGCTCTTACCGGCACAAATGCCAACCAATTCTCGCTTTCAACGACTTCTATCTCTAAGTCTGGTGGTTCGTTCACTATCACTTACAAACCGACAGCCGCTGGTGGTCACTCGGCTAACGTCACTTTGACTTCAGGTTCGCAGAAAGAAACCATCGCTATCACAGGTACGGCAAAGAACCCACCGTTGACCTTCACGCAAGGTTGGAACTACTCCGAAACTTCAGGCCAAGCCGCTCCTTGGGCAGCCGACTACACCCACATGCGTAATATGGACTACGCTAACGGCAAACTCTATGTGGTTGACCCGGGCAAGGCTATTTACATCCTCAACGCTCAAACGGGCGCTAAGATGGGCGAACTCTCGATGACGGGAGTAAGCGGTGGCGCTCTTTCGATTGTCGATGTCAAGTGTATCGGCGACCAAATTATCGGTTGTAACGTGGCAACTTCCGCAGAAAACTTGAACAACTTCAAGATTTACTGCTGGGACAACGACATGGCCGCTCCTCGTGTGCTTCTCAACACTACCGACTTTGCCGGCAAGGCACGTATCGGCGACTGTGTTGATCTCCGAGGCAACTTGACCAACGGCTCGTTCTCGTTCGCCGCTGGTAGCACTTCCGAAGACAACGTTGTGCTCACCTACAAGATTACCAACGGTGTGGTGGCAACATCACCGACATCTGTGGCTCTCAAGGACGAAACCGGTGAAAACGGTATCAAACTCGGTTTGTCGCCGCGCGTCGTTCCCGAACAGAACGAACAATTCTGGGGAATCGGTCAGAACTATCTGCCGACGCTCTTCATGGCCGACGGTAAGACCCGCGCAACGCTCAACTCCGACGTTCTCGCCGATATAGCAGGTAACTGTATCACATCATTTAACTACAAGGGCACAACCTACGGTCTTGTAACTGACTATCAAGCCGGTTCCGCACAGGCCGACCGTCTGAAAGGCGGACGTGCAATCCTAGTTGATGCAACCAACGGCTGGGCAAAGGCTGAAAAGATTGGCGATTATCCTTCGGCAGGTCTCGGACAAACCCGTAACACTTCGCTCTCTTCGTCGCTTTGCTCACACGTTGACGGCGACAAGGGTGTTGAAATCTGGGTACTCGTCCACAACCAAGGTATCGCTTACTTCAAAGCAGGTAGCCCCTCAACCTTGAACCCGACGCTTTCGGGCGACCCGAACGCTCCTACACTTTCGGCTAATCCCACGGCAGTAAACTTCAAAGTCGTTGAAGGTCAGTCGAAGCAGGCCACCGTGACATTCACTGGTGCTAACCTCAAATCCGACATCAGCCTCAGTCTCTCAGGCGCTGAAGCATCGATGTTCTCAATCGACAAGACATCTCTTGGCACATCGGGCGGCACAGTGACTATCACCTACGCTCCTAACGCTAAGGGCAACCATTCAGCCACCTTGTCGGCAACCGCTGGCACTGCAAGCGCTACGGTTTCGATTTCCGGTGAGTGCACTTCCTACATCGACCCGGGTCAATTCAAACTTGTGACGATTAAGGAAACTCAATCTGGCCTTGTGGCTCAAGCCGACGGTCGTTTCTCAACTGGCTTTGGCGGCTACAATTACATGAATGATAAGGCCAACGGCCAGATTGTCCGTTTCGACGCAAACGGCACCAAGTCGGTATACGCTTCGGTTGAAGGTATCGGTACGGCTATCGGCTCCGATGACGCAGGCAACCTCCTTGTCAACAAGGGCTTCGCTGGTGTCGGTTCTTCCACCAACTGGGTAATCGTTGCAGCCAACGGCACTCAGACGGCTCTCACATTCGAAGGATTCACCGCCGCACGTCTCGACAATATCGGTCGCATCGTCGGTAATATGACTTCGGCTGCCGGCGCTTACGTCTATCTCTGCCCGAACTCGCAGAACGCCGTAATCGCAGTTAAGATTGCCAATAGCGCATTCGTTTCGGCAACCGCTTCTCCCGCAACGGAAATCACATTCGATGCAACTTCTGTTGCTCAACCTATGTTCAAGACCGTTTCAGAAGTCGAGTCCGCATCAAACAAGGGCGCTACGGCTTACTTCCGAAAACGTAACGACAAGAACGTATGGTCGTGGAATGGAACGACACCCACATCGCTCGGCGCAGTTGCCGACGCAACTATGGGTGACGGCTTCGACGTGTTCGAACTCGCAGGCGAGAAATATGCAATCGAACCTTGCTCGGGTGAAAACCACTACGGTGACGGCTTCGCAATCCGCAAACTTTCGTCGAACGAAGTTGTGGCTTCGAAGAACCTCGGATTGAAGACCGATTCGAATCCCGGATTCCAATCGCTGACCGCTCGTGTTGCTGACGATGGCTCGTATGTGACCATCTATCAAACCCTCTCGGGCAAACTCGTGGCTCAGTATAAGTATGGTATGGACGGCTCAGCACCCGTACAACAAGTTGCCGCTCCGACGTTCGACCCCGCCGGTGGTACTTACACCACGGCACAGAACGTGACTATCGCTTGCGCAACTGCAGGTGCCGACATCTATTACACTATCGACGGCTCGAATCCGACCACTTCTTCGACGAAGTACACAGGCCCGATTGCAGTAAGCGCTACCACCACAATCAAGGCCATCGCCGTCAAGAGCGGCATGAGCAACTCTGTTGTGGCATCGGCTACTTACACTATCGGCAGTGCACCCGTTGCTCCCGAAGCACCGACATTCACTCCCGCAGCCGGCACTTACACGACGGCACAGAACGTGACCATCGCTTGCGCTACGGCCGGCGCTGATATCCGCTACACTCTCGACGGTTCGAACCCGACAACGACTTCGGCCCTCTACAGCGGACCGATTGCCATCAGCGAGACCATTACCATCAAGGCTGTAGCCGTTAAGGACGGTTTGACTTCGGCAATCGCCGTGGCTGCCTACACAATCCAAGGCGACACTCCCGAACCGTCCGGACTGACGCTCGTTTGGGAGCAGAAGTTCTCGACGCCCGCAAGTAGCGACGCCCGCTTCGCAACTGGTTTCAATGGCGCAATCTATGCGGCTCAAAAGGCCACTTCCGACGCTCCCGGCAAAATCCTTAAATACACTAAGGACGGTGTAACGACGTTCGCAACTGTTGAAGGCATGGGTGCCGCAATCTCTTCCGACGATGCTGGCAACCTCCTCGTCAATAAGGGATTCCCCGGTGTTGGCTCCTCGACAAGTTGGGTAATCATCGAACCGAACGGAACGCAACATGAACTCACTATCGAATTGCCTTCGGGCATCGAGGCTTGCCGTGTTGACCAAGTAGGTCGCGTAGTCGGCAATTTGATGAGTGCCGATGGCGGTTACTTCTTCATCGCAGGTAACGCACAGGCCGCTGTTGCAGCAATCAAGGTTGTCAACGGCGCACAAGACACAAGCGCAAGCGCCGCATCGCCCACAGTTTTGGTCGCGATGAACACCTCGACGCTGGCTCAACCGATGTTCGAGACAGTCGAAGAGACCGAAGCGTTCGTCGACCCGTCGGCAGCGTTCTATTCACGCAACCGCGGTCTGAACACGCTCTTCTCATGGATGGAAGATGGTTCGGAACAATACGCACTCGACGCATCGTTCGGCGCAGGCGGTAACGAAGGCTTCGACATTGTCAAATACATTGACACACTCTTCGGAGTCGTATCTTTGGCACGTACGAGTGAATTCACCCTCCGCAACATCACCGACGGCGAACAAGTCGCCGCTGGCGGTTCGGCCGACGAAGCCGTAAGCCATCAGTTCCGCGCCTACACTCTCCGCAAGGACGGCAACCTCTGCGGCATCTACGTATGGAACGCTGGACACTCCGCACGTTACTACACCATCGCCCTTGTAAGCGGTGTTGAAAGCGTGGCAGGCAGCGATGCCGTTGAAGTTGCATCGACCTACTACAACCTCCAGGGTGTACGTATCGACAACCCGTCGGCAGGACAAATCTACATCCGTGTAGCAACCCTCTCCGACGGTTCAGTCCGCACCTCGAAAGTCGTGGTTCGCTAAGCGACACACTTTGTGTCATATTGAAAAGAAGGACATGCTGGGGCGTGTCCTTCTTTTTTGTCCCCTTATACAATCCGTTTTGCAAAAAAAGCGAATAAATATATATAGAAAACTTTTAATTGTAAAAAAGAATTCTTAACTTTGCAGATAGTCTGAAAATAAACATCATAGATGTTGGAATTTCCTATTCGGATTTTTGGACAACGACCGCGATAGGCGGCGACGTGTTTGAGTGAAATTTAACTTAACTTTAAATTATACAATGATGAAGAAAGTGCTACTTATGGTGCTGGCGGCGTTGACGGTAACGACGATGACCGCGCAGCATTTCAAGGTTGTTAAGACGCAACGTTTTAACGCCGGAAGCGCGATGTACCATCCGGTGTTCACACCCGACGGCAAGTCG
>JAFZPB010000080.1 GCA_017552595.1 Muribaculaceae bacterium | reverse complement strand
GCCAATAGTAGATGGTGCTGTACGAAAGGGTAAAGTTGGTCGATGCCAACGATGTCGATGAAGTTGTTTTGGTCTGCAGGCCGCTGTTGAACGACGATGAAGTCGAGAGTTCGACAGTGTAGGTAGCGCCTGAGATGGAACTCCACGATAATGTGAAACCGGTGTCTTTATCAACGGTGGCTTCGTTGGCAGGTGCGGTGAGCGTCACGGGGTCGAGTTGTTGTTGCGACGAAGAGTCACCGACGTAAATCGGCGTAAATTCGTTACCGCAACGGTCAACGGCACTGACCGCATAGTTATAGCCTGATTGATATTCGGAAGGAATTGTGAATGTTGTCGAATAGGGGTTGCCAATGAGGTAATCCACAGGGATTGTGTAGATTTTGCCCACTGACGTCGGGACGGCATAAACGGCATATCGATAATTATTGAAACCGGTCCATGAAAGCGTTGAACCCGAAACAGCGAGGTTCCCCACTGTTCCGGGATTTGAAACGGTCATTTTCCAGTTGATTGCAGGTTGAAGAGCGGGGTGGTCGAATACTTCCTGCTTCGTGTATTCGGCGTAACCTGAGGCTTTTTGACCTGTGGCGTAACTTGCGCTCCAAAGAACGGTGCCGGCGGTTTGGTCGGCTGCGTATTGGCGGGTGAGTTCGGTCATCAGGATGTGGTCGTTCCAAGCCGTAGTCGAGTTATCCGAACTGAAACTTGAAATCGACTGCGATGGGTAGTTGTGGCGGCCGAATGTCTCGGCGGCATAACTCCACCACTCTGTCAGCGGACCGAACGGGTTGGTGGAGTGAGTGGTCGCCCAATACAACTGCGGCGAGATGGCATCGATAGTTCCTTCGTAGAGCCATGCGAGAGGCTCGGAATAAAGCGATGAATATTGCCAGTCGCTGGCGCTACAGTTGGGCTGTGACAAACCGTATTTTGCGGCAGGGGCGTGCCCGGCGCCGGCAGGGCCGATAATAAATTTAACGTACGGTTTGTAATTTTGGATTGTCTGATAGACTCGGCGCACCATTTCGTTGACGTTCTCGCGACGCCAGTCGGCCTGTGAAAGCGAAGAACCCGAAGCGTTGTAAAGCGCAGAGTCGTAACTCATGGGTGTACCTGAAAGGTAGAAGTAGTCGTCGAAAACAATACCGTCTACGTCGTATTTCGAGATGATGTCGTAAACGACGTCGCAGATGCGCTGTTTGACGCCTTCTATGCCCGGGTTAAGAATCGTCGCGCCGTTGTATTCCATAATCCAGTCGGAATGGTCCTTACGGTAGTCTGAGTTTCCCCACGCGCCGGCCGATGATTCGTAGCGGTAAGGATTTAGCCATGCGTAGCATTCGAGGCCTTTGGCGTGGCATTTTTCAACCCAATAGGCGAGGGGGTCCCATGCCGGTGTAGCGCCGCGGGAGCCGGTCAAGTCGCTCGACCATGGCTCATAGGCTGAGTTGTATAATGCGTCGGCACGCGGACGAACTTGGAAGTAAATGGCATTGTAGTTGTTGGTGGCTAGGGAGTTGATAAATGCGTCAGCTTCCGTCTTTTGCTTGTTTGCCACGGTAGTGGTCGTTCCGTAAGATGTCGGCCAGTCAAGTCGGTAAACCGTGGCAACCCACGCTGCACGATGCTCGTGCTTTGGGGTGGTAGCCTGTAGGAATGCTGTCCCCATAAGGGCAGCCAATCCAACTAATAATAGTTTTCTCATTCCAAATATGGTATTAAAGTTGTTAAATCGGTTAAGAAAAAACGAGTGAAACCGACAAAAGAAACATCGACCGAATTATGGTTAGAATCAATGGCAGGTTTCACCGACCACAAATTTACATTATTTTCTCAACAAAAAGAAAAAAAAAGAAAAAAATTTACTTTTTTCGGGTAATTAGGGGGAAAAATGCCCAATAAAAAGGAAATTTTGTCAAAAACGTCCCTAAAGGGAAACCTATCGCAAAAATAATTCGGGGATGATAAAAGCACCTATTGACACGCCGAAACTCCACCTGTCGGCGGGCGATGTCGTGTAGTTGGCATAGGCGCTGATGTCGGCGAAAGGCAGGGAATAAACCACGTTGAGTTCGCCGATACATTCGGGCGTGTTGAGCCAATTTCCGAATCGTGCTTTCTCGTCTTCGTCGGGAAGGATTTTCCTAATAGGCATATAGCCGTAGATGTTGCCGCGAACCTGCAAGGCCTTGCTAAGCGGCACTACAACGACACCACCGGCGGCCACCGACGAGAATGAGCGGAAGTCGGGGTTGAAGCGGCTGTTCGACGCAGGTGTCGGGCTGAATTGCGGTGCTTGCGCCAATGTTGCCATGTAATTCGGCAACAGTTTGCGTGTCGAGGCTATGGCTTCGAAATCGATGCCGAGCGTCAAATGCTTCGACAGATTGAAATATTCGGTAAAGTCGAATCGTGCGTCAAGCCATTTGACATTCTCCGACGTGTCGATTGCGTCAACCTGTGCAGGGAAGAACTTCGACTGTCCCACGTTTGCACCCACGCTTCCGACAATACGGGTCCCGGTTGTCGGATAGATATCGTTGTCGAGACGGTTGTAATCGTAGGTGGCGGTGACACGTCCGATGCGATGAAGAGTGCGGTTGCGATTTTCTTTCGTCAGTTCGGTTTCGTCGAGGTCGTAGAATTTATCGGTCAACCGACCGTAGCCCGCTGTAATATCAACCTTGCCCGAGAGCGATGTGGCGAGCGAATAGCGCAGTCGGATATAGTTGTCGATTTGGTTGAGCGAGTTCGGCAGATAGTCGTCGAAAATGAGGTGCTGTTTGTCCAACCATTTGCGACGAGAGAGTTGAGTTTCCAATATCAGCGATGTCGGCACGGCGGTACGCAACGCTATTTTTGCATTGGCTTGTACGGCGATAAGTTCCTGTCCGAGCCAACCGTTGACATCCACATCGAGTGAATTGTAACTCAATGTGTTATATCCCGCAGATAAAAAGAGGAAACTGTTTGTCGTTGATGAGACATAGCCTCCAAGACCAAAGCGGTAGTTATTCTTAACATCGGCTTTTGCGTTGAGGTTGAATAGCCCCGTTTTAGGTTTATACACCGCTGTCAACATAAGGTCGGAGAATTTGCCCGGTGTGATTGCGCGGTAGTAGGAGTCGCGCACATCGGTGAGCGAAAGCGTGTCGGATTTCCCTTTCGTGAACAGGAATTTGATGTAGTCGTTTTGGCTTTCAGTCCCGCCTGTGACGTTCACCGAATCGAAAAGCACGTCGGGAGTCATCGCCCGGTAGGCTCGGCGATTGACATTGCGTGCCGAAGCGGGTTCGCGCGCCGTCACACGGCTTTTTATCGAATCCATCATAGCAATGCCCCGTTCATAGCCGACATTGTAGATTTCTTGGGCTTTATTGAAGTCGAGCAACGAAAATTTAGAAAGGTCGATGCGGATGGTCATTCCGCGGCGGCGTGGCATCTTATGGTTGGAGTCCTGAATCACCATCGCTTCGATGCGGTCGATGACGCTCGCCGTCGCCGCCGGAGCATCGGGCGATGTGACATCGACACCAAGCATTATGTCGGGGGCGAACTCGGAATTCATGACATCGAACGGATAGTTGTCGTAAATACCTCCGTCAAGCATCGGAATGGAGTCAATCATTATCGGGCGGAAAACCAACGGAAACGACATCGACGACCTCACGGCCTGCCCCAAGTCGCCACTGCGGAGAACGATTTTCCGCTTGCCGTAAACGTCGGAGGTGACACAACGGAACGGCACAAAAAGACGGTCGAAGTCGCCCCCGCATTGCGCCGTGCTTGCCGAGAATAGTTCGAGAAATCCGTAGTTCATCGGCAACGGGTTGATGAGGCTTTCTGGAATCATTGATTTCAGTGCCGTCGAGTCGCCGAGATTGAGGTTGAAATCTACGAATTTCGGCGTGGCGGGTTTTCGGGCGTAGTAATAGGTCAAATTACGGTCGATAGTGCCCGTCGACCAGTTTTGGAACTCTTCCGAGCATATCAATTCGAGCATCTCCTGCGGTGTGTAGCCCATGGCGTAGAGGCTTCCCACGATTGAACCCATCGACGTTCCGGCAATGTAGTCGATAGGTATGTCGTTGTCCTCAAGTGCTTGAATCACACCGATGTGGGCGATGCCTTTCGCACCGCCGCCGGAGAGTACAAGCCCCACCGACTGCGATGCCGACGCTGTCAGCCACATCACAGCCGTGAACACTAAAAAAATGGCTCTCCGCATTGCCCGGGGCAGTTCTATGAGAGATAGGAGTCCTTGAATCCCAAGAAGTAAAGCACACCGTCAAGGCCTATCGTCGAGATGCTTTGTCCGGCGTTTGCCTTAACTTTCGGTTTGGCGTGGAAGGCGATTCCGAGGCCGGCGGTCGAGAGCATAGGCAGGTCGTTTGCGCCGTCACCCACGGCGATAGTCTGGGCGATATTGACGTTTTCGACTTGTGCTAAAAGTTTGAGCAGTTCGGCCTTGCGCTTGCCGTCGACGATGTCGCCGAGATAGCGGCCCGTAAGTTTGCCGTCGGCGATTTCGAGGTTATTGGCATAGACGTAGTCGATGCCGAAACGCTGTTTAAGGACGTTGCCGAAGTAGGTGAAACCACCGGAGAGGATGGCGATTTTGTAGCCTGCGCGTTTGAGCACTTCCATCAGGCGGTCAACGCCTTCGGTAATAGGCAGATTTTCTGCGATTTCTTTCATGACCGATTCGTCAAGACCTTTGAGCAAAGCCACGCGGCGTGTGAAACTTTCCGAGAAATCGATTTCGCCGCGCATTGCCGAGGCGGTGATGGCTTTCACCTTGTCGCCAACGCCGGCACGATCAGCCAACTCGTCGATAACTTCCGTTTCGATAAGCGTGGAATCCATATCGAAGCAAATCAATCGGCGGCAGCGACGATACATCGTGTCCTCCTGAAGCGAGATGTCGAATTCTTCTTCGGCGGCGATTTTCATGAACTGCGACTGCATTTCGTTGCGGTCGCGGGGATTGCCGCGCACCGACAGTTCGACACATGATTTCGACTTAGGCTCTTCCATCTTGTCGAGAGGCATACGGCCCGTCAAGCGGCGGATGCCGTCGATGTTGAGGTTTTGGTCGGCAACGATTTCGGTGACGAGGGCGATTTGACGTGCGGTCAAGCGGCGGCCGAGGATGGTGATAATCCAGCGGTTTTTGCCCTGACGCGATACCCAATCGTTGTATTCTTCAATCGACACTGGTGAGAACGACAGTTTCACGTCGAGTTCGTAGGCCTTGAAAAGAAGGTCCTTCATAATGTCGCCGCTCACCGAACTGTCGGTTTTGAACAGGATGCCCAGCGAGAGGGTGTGGTGGATGTCGGCCTGGCCGATGTCGAGGATGAAAGCGTCGTAGCGCGCGAGAATCTCTGTCAGCGCCGATGTGACGCCCGGGCGGTCGTCGCCCGAAATGCTGATAAGAATCAACTCGGTGGTTGGTGCTTCAGTTTCCTGTTTCATAAATCGTCTTATGTTATGTTGTTTGTTCTTTGTCGGCAAAGTTATAAAAAAATTATGAAAAAGACATCACTTTTAGAAAGAGATGTCGCCAGGGGCTGTAAGGATATGGAAAATAAGGTCGTGAAGTAGGTCGTATTCGTTTTGTCTTGACCCGACGCCCTTCGATTTGCGGTCGAAGTCGCGGATGGCGGAGATGATTTCGATGGTGCGGTAAGCGTTGTAGTAGCGGAGTCCGGGGCGATAGTCCATCAAGGCGTAGGTGGATTTGAAACCTAATTCGGCCGCCATCGCACGTTCGCTTTTGTCGCGGCAGAAGTGGAGCAGAAGAAGGTTGGAGAAGTAGTTGAAAAGAATGCCGACAGTGAGCACCGTCGGGTTGTTTTTCGGGTTCGACCGGAAATATTCGACGATTTGGAAGGCGCGGAGCGAGTCGTGGTTGGCAAGTGCCTTGATGAGTTCAAAATTGTTGAAGTCCTTGCTGAAACCGATGTTGCGCTCAATGCTCTCGGGCGTCACGGTCGCACCTTTGCCGAGGATTATTGTCAACTTGTCGATTTCATTGTAGAGGCGCGAGAGGTCGCTGCCAACATAGTCGCGGAGCATGGCGAGAGCCTTCGGCTCGACGTTCAGCCCCTTCGACGTTATAAATCCGCTGATTACCGAACCTATTTGCCGGTCGTCGATTTTCTTCGACTCGAAGATGACGCCGTTCTTTTTGATTTCGTCGTTGAGATTCTTGGCTTTCGATGCCGCACCTCTGCAACAAATCACCAATACCGTCGTGGGCGAGGGCGACTCGGCGTAGACCGACAGTTTGTTGAGTTGGTCGGCACGAATAGCCTGCGCCTCCTTGACAATCACCACCTGACGCTCGTTCATAAGCGGATAGCGGCGGCACGCCTCGATGATTTCGGGAATCGAACGCTCGGGAGCGTAAAGCACCGACTCGTCGAATTCCTTGTCCTCCTCGGGAATGATTTCGCTGAACTTCTTGACGAGTGCGTCGATATAGTAGCCTTCCTCGCCATGAAGAAGATAGACGGGCGCGAGATTGCGGCTCTCGATTTGTTGAAGCAGGGCGTCGTAGGTTATCGCGGGGGCTGCTGCCATGTCGGTCTGCGGGTAGATTTCTTGGTGAAGAATAAAATTTGATGTAAATTTACAAATTATTTTTGATGTAGCGCATAAAAAATCGTAACTTTACATCAGAAAACAGTCGATTATGCAGAAATTGAATCTACCAGAATATTCCGACGTCCGAATCTGTCGCGACGGCGATGCCCTTAAGATTTTCGACAGGATACGCAAGAAATACGTGGCTCTGACACCAGAGGAGTGGGTCAGGCAGAATTTCGTCAACCATCTTATCGAAAATCTCGGCTACCCTGAAAGTCTTATCGCCAATGAGCGCGGCATCGAATTGAACGGCACTTCCCGCCGCTGCGACACAGTGGTGTTCGACCGCTACGGCCTTCCGGCAATGATTGTGGAGTATAAAGCGCCTACGGTGAATATCACGCAAGATGTTTTCGACCAGATTGTACGCTATAACCTCGTGCTCCACGCCCGCTTCCTGATTGTCAGCAACGGAATGACCCACTATTGCTGCGAAATCGACACCACGACCGGCGCCTACACCTTCTTGCCCGCCATTCCCGACTACGAGACAGTCAAAGGGTCGTAATAATGCATAATTGGTTTAGTTACGGGAAATGAAGACTTAACAAGCCCTATGTTTGACTTTGACGGTGCAAACATAGGGCTTGTTTTCCGTTGTCTTATATAATTCCCGCAAACGCAATTATGCATTATGCATTGTTTTAACCGAGTGCATATTTATTCACGATGATTGCATAATCGTCCCACTCGTCATAGGTGGGACACTATCTGGGACAGTGGGACACTTTGGCTTTTTGTCGACTAATTTGCTGGTTGTCAATTGTTTTGTCTGTTATACAACTGTCCCACTTGAAATGGGACACTTGCGTCAACGATTTTCAGACATTTTAAAGTTTATAGAGGAGAGTTGATAGTTTATAGAATTTCTATGACAATCTGTGTAATCTGTGTAATCTGTGAGATAAATCCTAAATGCCGTTATCTTTGTTTCTTGGGGGAAATGATGAGGGCGTTGCGGGAGGAATAGATGTGGAAAAGGCGTCGTGATGAACTGTTGCGGTCGATGGTGTCGATTATCTCCTCGTAGGTTAGGCGGCTGTCGTCAAGAATGATGTTGCACGCTTCGGCGGCGGGGACTTCGTCGATTGACGCAACCAATTGGCAGCAACCGAATCCTTCGGCCGTTGCTGTTGCGAGGATATCGGCGTTGTCATAAATAACATAGGTGGGCAGTGTGCGACCATTGCTGCAGTGGAACAAGCGCGCTATCGGCTTCACAATCTTTTTGTTAATCAGCGTCATAAGCATACGCACACCGATGGCTGGAGTGATAAACAGCCGTGACAACCACTGCCGACGTGGGTAATGCTTGCGGTAGAAAATGTGCATCGCCCCATAGAAAATCTTTACATAGTCGGCGCTCTCGGTCTTGGTACATTCGCCCTTGTAGTGGATGATGGGCGTAGGCAGGTAGTAGTTGTGCCAACCGTCCTGTGCAAGTCGATAGGTGAGGTCCATATCTTCGCCGTACATGAAGAAGTCCTCGTCGAAGCCGCCCGCTTGGCACAATTGTTCACCGCGAACGAACATGAACGCTCCCGCAAGTACTGGTACTATATTTGGCTCGTTTTCGGGAAGATAGCGAAGATGGTAGCGGGCGAAGACGCGCGATCGTGGGAACAATTTCGAAAGCCCGAACAGTTTGCAGAATGAGTTCCATATCGAGGGGAACGAACGCTTCGACTCGGGGAGGAACTGGCCGTTCCCGTCGAGCATCCTTACGCCGATGGCGACGCAGTCGGAGTGGCTTTCCATCCAATCGAGACAGTCACGGATTGTGCGGCGGCCGATAATGGTGTCGGGGTTGAGCACGAGAATAAAATCGGCTCTGGCTGCGGCGGCAAAGCCCTGATTGTTGGCGCGTGAAAACCCGACGTTTTTCGAGTTTTCGATAAAGGTAACATTGGGGAAACGTGGGCGGAGAAAATCAATGCTGTCGTCGCCTGAAGCGTTGTCAACAACGATAGTGGTGCAGTCGAGCCCTTCGGCGGCTTCCGCCACCGACAGCAACGTCTGCTCCAAGAAATACTTCAGTCGGTAGTTGACTATGATTACCGCGACTTTCATCCGTAGTTTTTTCAAGGATATCCACTTTCTAAACGAATTTACACCTTGGAATATTATAAAGAAGATAGTTTAAAGTTTATAGTTGAAAGGGAGACTGTCGTTTGATGAAAAAGGATGCTTGACGATGAGTCAAGCATCCTTTTTAATTTCTTAAATGCAAATGTTGTTTTATCCGTTGGGATATTTTGGAGAGTCGCCGTAACGGTTAGTGCCTCGTTTGGAGTCCAGAAGGGTGAACACGAACAAGGTGATGCCGAGAATCAAATTGGCGATGTGCGACACGACGGTGGCAATCGTCAATGCTATCGGTACTTCATTGCCCGCCATGAGTTGGTAGATAGTGAAGTAAAAACATGTGCCATATACCAATGACATAAGAAAACATATGCCCCACCACCATCCGCTTCTGCCGACGTCGTGCAGACGGCGGACCGTCACTGCTATGTTGGGAATAAGAACCACGATATAGCCTATTCCGCAAGTGACGATAGATAAAAGGAAGCAGAAAAGTTGAAACCACCAATACTCGCTGCGTCGGGCGCGACCTTTGAAGGTGGCGAACTTTTTGAAGCACACTGAAATGGCTTCGCCAAAAGTGACTTGTGGCGTTGCGTATGTCTGTTGTGGCAAGGCGGTAACGAACGGAGCAAGTTCGGGAAGCGATGTGGGCGATACCCAATCTTCCAACCCTTCGTGCCATACAAAATCGGCAGACGTTAATCCTTGTGCGGTAAGTTGTTCGAGAGTGAACGGTCCGTATTGGATGTTGTTTCTGACGAGATAGTAAGAATCACTCATATTGTTTGAAAATGAAAAGGGCGTGCCGCCCCATTGACGGCACGCTCTTATAGATGATTATTTAGAGAGAACTTTAGTGGCGCGTACTGAGCCGTCGGAGTAGGTGGCTACGCGGATGAAGACTTGGCCTGAAGCGGGTGAGTCGCAACGGACGCCCTGCAGGTTGTAGTAAACGGCGCTGACTTCGGTGTTGTCGGCATTGACTGCATCGACACCGGCTTTGTCGGAGAAGAGCACTTTCGACTCTTTCAGATTGACGGTGAGATACATCTTGCCGCCTTTCCAGTTGGTGATGTTATATGAGCCCTTGCCGCGCATAATCGTGCCGGAGTATTCGTTGTTGGTCATCGTGACGTTGACTGGGGAGTCGTTGAGTTGGGAACCGAAAGAATCGCCACCGTCCCAACCTGTTAGGTCGGCGTAGAAACGGAACATGGCATCGGCTGAAGCGATGTCGAACGCGCCTTCATAAACGCCTACGCCAGTCTTGGCGAGTTTCCAGTTGGCATAGTGGGCGGCGTTGGCGGCAGTGGGGCCTGTCCAACCTTCAGGAGCACCGACGAGATAGACTTGTTCTGGATAGTCGTCACCTTCTTCGGGCTCGGGCCACATCGACTGCGGATAAATCACGGCGATGCCAGTAGAGTTGACTTGTCCGGAGATGCTGGAGGATGTTACGGTGAATGTGTTACCGCTGACTTCATCTTTATAGGTACCTGCGGGAAGATAGCCGCCGGCATTGCCGATATTGACGGCTTTAGCCCCTGAACCTACGACGATGACTATACCGCCGGCAGCACGGGCCACGTAAGCGACACCGCCGGAAACGCCAACATTTTCGGCGCTTGAACCCATGGCATTGTGGAAGTGGTTGACGGCAGCAACTTCAGGCGAGGTAAAGTGTGTCGAGCCTTTCACATTCATCTTAATGGCTTTGTAGGATGTTCCCGGCGGGCGGGAGAGGTAAAGGGCTTTTGCTCCTTTGCGGGCTGCCAAGAAAGCGTATGCCCTGTCGATTTTCTCCTGTGGAATGTCGGTCGATTCGCGGTTGGTATTGGAGTAGTTGTCGTGGCTTTCAGCCCAATATACCAAAGAGTTGACATTGACGCCTCTGCTTGACCAGTTGCCGAATGACGTTGGCACGGAGTTGTTTTTGAAGGCGTTGCGGACTGTGCGTGAGTAGTCGGTATCGGTCACATCCATATATTGGGTGTACTCGTTTAGGAGTGTGGTGAAAGACGATGACGGACCGCCGGGACCGTCAAGCATTTCGCCGTAGTTGTATTCAATCCCGGCCACGTTACATACGGTGGGCCAGAAGTTACATTGTTCGGAGGGAAGGCCGATGTGTTTGGCGGCATCCCAACGAATGCCTTTAACACCCAATGACTTGAGGTCTTGAATGAAAGTTTTGCAACGTGTCTGCACTTCGGTCAATTCGGAATTAACATCCTTGTAGTTGCCGAGGTTGTTGTGGGTTACGGAATAGCGGTTGGAGTAATCGATAGTGCCATTGTCACGTTCGCGTCCGTTTGAGTTCCACCACGGGTCGCGATAACCTACTGTCGGGTTGACGTGGTTTGCGACAACGTCGGCAATGATGGCTATGCCGTATTTGTTGGCTTCGGCGCAGAGAAGTTGGAGTTGGTCGCGCGAGCCGTTGCCGTTAGCCTTGAATACGAAGTCGTAAGGCATATAGGCATAGTACCATTCGGCATTGAATTCGGCGTTGCCCTGTACGGGGCTGATTTGTATGGCCTTGAAGCCGGCTTTTGCGATATTGGGCAATTCGGAGCGTATATCCACGAAATTCCAGTTGAAGCAATGGAGGATGTTTCCGTCGCGGATATTGTCGGGTAGGCAGTAGCCGGCAGTGGCGTTGGCGGCCGCTGGGGTCATCAATGCCGCTAAAATAAGTGAGTAGAAGAATTTTTTCATTTGATATAATGCTTTTTGTATATTTACGATTTATGATTCGGTAGTCTGTTCGGCGATGGCATCTTCTTCTTCGACGGCAACATCGTCGGAGTAATGGTCAACGAGATATGGTCCCCAATCTTCAGATTCTTCGTAGGCTTTTTTGACCTTGTCAGGAACGATAAGCGAGAATTTGCTTGGGACGATAGGTTCTTGCACTGTGGCGTGGTTGCGCACGTCGAGTTGTTCAAGTCCGAAGAGCGGGCCTACGATGGCGGGAGGTGTCATCGCTTTAAGTTCGAGGTTTTTGAGCGTATCGTCGCAGCCGTAGAATATTTGTTCGCCGATTTCTTTGATGCTTGCGGGTAGAACGACTGATTCGAGTCGCTTGCAACCGTCGAAAGCGAAAGAGGCGACAGCGACAATGCCTTCAGGCACGACAAGCGCTTTCTGCTCGGCAGCGGCGGCATGAAAAATGAGTTCGTCGGTGACGTCGTTATAGAGGTTGCCGTCAGATGCTTTGAAGTATGTGTTGCCGGGAGCAACTGCGATGCTGGCGAGATTCACGCACCCGCGAACGATGTTGCCGGCAATGTTCTCGACGGATGCCGGAATTGTCAGTTGGCTTATGCCCATTCCGTTGAAAGCGCCGAGTTCGATGACGGTGAGCCCTTCTGGCAGGGCAAGACTGTTGATGAGTCGGCAGTCGTCGAATGCCAATGCGCAAATTCGGGTGACAGATGCAGGTATGTTGATTTGTGAAAGACTTTCGCAGTCTTCGAAAGCCATTTCGCCGATGATTTCCACACCTTCGGGGATATCTACACGCTTGAGGTTGTAGCATTGTGCGAATACTTGGGAATCAACCACTTTAAGGCTGTCGGGCAGGTCAACGACTGTGAGGGCACGACATCCGCGGAAAGTCCCCATCCCGAGTTGGCGGATACTGTTGGGGAGTGAGATTGATGCGAGTTTGATGCAGTCGCGGAAGGTGTTATGACCGATATATTTGACCGAGTTCGGCAGGTTGATTTTAGTGAGTGCCGTACAACCTTCGAAGGCTCCTTCAGCGAAGTATTCGCTACCGGGCATTTCGACAGAGGATTCTTCCATTTCGGCTACGGCCTCAGTTTCGGGAGCGGCTTCAGCGGTAGCAGTGTCGGTCTCCTCTTCGGGAAGGATTTTCGACAGGGCTGAAGCGGCATCGATGATGCTTTGTGCCATCTGCTCGTCGGCTTTCTCGTGGATTGTCACTGCTTCGTTGGAACCGATACGAACAATAGTTTCGGGCAAGACCACTTCGGCAAGGTGGGGGCAGTTAAGGAACGCTCCGGCGCAGATTTCGGTGACTGTGGCGGGAATAGTGATTTTCTCAACTGATTCGCAGTCGCGGAAAGCGTAAGTGCCGATTTGCGCCACTTTGTATTTTTTGCCGTCGATTTCGGCGGTTTCGGGAATGACGACATTGTCGGCGAGGTGGCTCTCGAATTTGACGAGTTTGGCAGTAGCGTCTTTGGCCGAAAGAACTTCAAATTGGAAGTTGCCGTTCTTGTCGGCGATGAAGTAATATACTCCGCGGCCTATGAGGGCTACGACTACCAAACTGGCGATAATTATTAGTGCTTTTTTCATCGCATCGTGGAATGTTGGTTACTCAATAAGGGTAATCGTAATTATTTTTTTTGCTCTTTCACCCAACTATCCTTGAGCGCCATCGTGCGGTTGAAGATAAGATGGTCGGGAGTGGAGTCGTAGTCGGGAGTGAAGTAGCCGATGCGTTGGAATTGGAATTTGGCGCCCTTTACGGCATTTTCGGCGAGGAACGGTTCGACCTTTATGCCTTCGACAACTTTGAGACTGTCGGGGTTGAGCATCTCGCGGAAGTCGCGGTCGGGATAATCGGCGACGTTCTCGACGGCGAAAAGACGGTCGTAAAGGCGAGCGGTGGCGTCTATGGCGTGGGCTGCCGACACCCAATGGAGAGTGCCTTTCACCTTGCGTTGGCTGCCGGGCATGCCGCTGCGGCTGTCAGGGTCGTATTCGCAACGAATGGCAATGACGTCGCCCTCGGCGTCTTTTTCAACGCCGGTGCATTTGATAATGAACGCGCCTTTAAGGCGAACTTCTTTGTCGGGGGCGAGGCGGAAGAATTTCTTTGGCGGATTTTCCATAAAGTCGTCGCGCTCGATAAAAATTTCGCGTGAGAACGGCATCTTGTGGGTGCCTGCTGCGGGGTCTTCGGGATTGTTCTCCATCTCCATCATCTCGGTCTGCCCTTCGGGATAGTTCTCGATGATGACTTTGAGCGGATTGATGACGGCCATGCCTCGTGTCGCAATGGCGTTGAGGTCCTCACGGACGGCATGCTCGAGGAGCGAGATGTCGTTGAGGGCTTCATATTTTGTGTATCCGATGCGGTCGATGAAGTTGCGGATTGATTGTGGAGTGAATCCACGGCGACGCATACCGGAGATTGTCGGCATTCGCGGGTCGTCCCATCCGGCGACGAGATTTTCTTTGACGAGTTGGAGTAGTTTACGCTTCGACATGACGGTGTAGGTCAGGTTGAGGCGGTTGAATTCGATTTGTCGTGGACAGTATGAGTCATCGGCAAGTTCGCGTACGAAATAGTCGTAGAGTGGGCGGTGAGGAACGAACTCGAGGGTGCAGATGGAGTGGGTGACACCTTCGAAGTAGTCGCTTTGGCCATGTGCGAAGTCGTACATCGGATAGACATTCCAACGGTTACCTGTGCGATGGTGGGGCGTCTTGATGATGCGATACATGATTGGGTCGCGGAAGTGCATGTTCGACGATGCCATGTCGATTTTGGCTCGGAGCACGTAACTCCCTTCCTCGAATTCTCCGGCGTTCATGCGTTGGAAGAGGTCAAGGTTTTCCTCAACGGGACGGTCGCGGTAAGGACTGGGAATGCCGGGTTCGGTGGGAGTGCCTTTCTGAGCGGCGATTTCTTCGGAAGTCTGCTGGTCAACGTAAGCCTTGCCTTCACGGATTAGTCGGAGCGCGAGGTCGTAGAGTTTGGGAAAATAGTCGCTGGCATAGTATTCGCGGTCGCCCCAGTCGAAACCGAGCCAGTGGATGTCTTCCCTGATTGAATCCACGTATTCCACGTCTTCCTTGACGGGATTAGTGTCGTCGAAACGGAGATTGCACGTCCCGCCGAATTTTTCTGCGACACCGAAGTCCATGCAGATGGCTTTAGCGTGTCCGATGTGCAGATAGCCGTTAGGCTCGGGCGGAAAGCGCGTGTTGAGCCTTCCCCCGTTTTTTCCTGCTGCGAGGTCGTCGGCTACTATTTGTTCTACGAAATTCAATCCCTTATTCTCTTTCGATTGTTCGAGTTCATTGTTAACTTCCATGATAAATTATGTTTATCTTATTATGTATGATGTTTAATTCTGCAAATTTACTGAAAAGAATCCATTTTTTAATAAGTCAGGGCACTTTTTTTGAGCAATAGGCAAAAAAATATTTGGCGGGAAAGAAAATTTGGCTTAACTTTGCAGGCGGTTTCGAAAAGAGACCGGTACGGGTGTTTAGCTCAGCAGGTTTAGAGCGCATCCTTGACAGGGATGAGGTCAGCCGTTCGAATCGGCTAACACCCACCGACATAATTTAAAGTTTTTCCCTCTGCTTCGGCGGAGGGTTTTTTTGTGAACGAGGAGTTGGTAATGAGAAATTAGAAAATATGAATTATTGTTGGCATTTTCTTGGAATTTTGGCGCAATTTGGTCGGAAAGATGGCAAAAAGTTGGGAAAATGGGCAAAAAAGTTGCATTTTTTCACAAAAAAATTTGTCAAATTGAAAAAATGTAGTAATTTTGCATCGTGTTTTTCATGGTATTAGATTTAAGGTTAACAAAGATTGGTTGTCGTGAGACAATCAATTTCTTTTTTTCTGAGGGATGACGTCGTTTGAAATAGCCCGAAACTGAGGCGAAAAACGGCAGAAAAAGAAAAAAATCGCAAAATTTATTGCCAATTCAAAAAAAAGCAGTAACTTTGCAGTCGCAAAAAACATCGCGGAGTAGAGCAGTGGTAGCTCATCAGGCTCATAACCTGAAGGTCGGAGGTTCGAGTCCTCCCTCCGCCACTAAGAAAGAGCGCAGCGCCAGTCGTTGCGTTTTTTTTGTTTTATGACGAGAAAAGGACGAAAAAATCTATTGGAAAATAATAGATTTGGAAAGTTTTCGTTAATTTTGTAGATGTTTATGAACAAAGCCGCTTCGAAAGCGTTGAAGAGCAAATTCATTGCCATGGTGGCCGCTATTGCGGTTGCCTCTTTTTCGTGTGCTTTCGCCGATGACGGCTCAACGGCATATAACTTTCTGGATGTCACCCAATCAAGCCGCATTTACGGTCTTGGTGGAGTGAACGTCTCGATTGTCGATGACAATGTTATGACCAGCGACCAAAACCCTGCATTGCTCGGACCGGAAGTGGGCAAACAGGTGGGACTGAGTTATATGCGCTATATGGGCGGAACGAACTTTGCCTCAGTTCGATATGGAATGGGGTTGACTGAACATTCGGCGTTCGCCGTTGGCGTTCGCTATTATGGCTACGGTAATATGACCGCCACCGATGTCACAGGTCAGACGGTGGGCACGTTCTCGGCATCCGATATCGCCGTCACTTTGGGATATTCTCACGATATCACCGATCGTCTGAGAGGCGGTATCAACCTGAAACTTATAACGAGCAGTTACGACCAATATTCGGCTCTCGCCCTAGGCACAGATTTGGGTATCAACTACTATAACGACGAAGAGGATACGTCCGTGTCGTTGGCCGTAAGCAATCTCGGCGGCCAAATTAAACGTTTCGACGAAAGTTACGACCGTTTGCCCATTGATGTGCGTCTTGGTTTCTCGCGCACACTTTCTGCCGCGCCGCTTCGTCTGTCGGTGACAGCGTTCAACCTGACAAAGTGGCATCTGCCATATACCGACGTGGGCGATGGAACGGCAACGCCCGAGTTCGAGACAAAGGACACTTTTGCGTCGAATCTCTTTCGCCACCTCGTTTTCGCCGCAGAAGTCATTCCTAACGACAATTTCTATATAGGTCTCGGCTACAACTATAAGAACCGAACCGACATGTCGACCTATTCACGCAGTTTTGTGTCGGGTTTCTCGGCAACTGCAGGCTTCAATGCCCGCGGATTCTCAATTGGAGCGGCCATCGCCCAACATCACACCGGCGCCACCACATTTATGGTGAACCTTTCATTCGACTTCAATGAATTGATTCGTTGACAATC
>JAFZPB010000079.1 GCA_017552595.1 Muribaculaceae bacterium | reverse complement strand
GCGGCATAGAACAGGAATCCGCCGATGAGATAAGTCAACGCCAAGAGGAAGATATGGACAATCTGCCCGACATTGCCAAACAACGCCAATGCCTGTACCAAATCCACGTCGGAAGATATCATGGCGGTCGGGTCGGCATTGATGGCGGCCACATCGGCAGCCACTTCAGCCGGCATAAGAGCGGGAATGAGCAGGCCGCTGGCAAGGGCAATCAACACGCCCCAAATCAGCACCTGAACAGTAGCCACAAGTCCCACGCCGATAATCTTGCCGAGCATCAACTGAGCCGGCTTAATCGACGAAACCATCAACTCTAGCACGCGGTTGGTCTTCTCTTCGATGATACTGTTCATCACCATACTGCCGTAAAGCATAATGAACATATAAAGCAACAACGAGAATATCAACCCCACGACATAGGAGAGCATCGACGACGTCGATGATTCCTCTTCGGTGTTGTCGAATGTACGTAGAGAGATGTCGGTTTTCACCTCGTCGAGGATCTTGTCAAGATCGTGAATATTGTAGGCCTTGAGTTTTTCATTCTCAACGATTTTGCTCACCTGCGAACAGATGTCGGCATCAACGTTCATCGACGGAGCGTCGTTGGCATAGAGGCGGATATCCGTCGGATTCGTCAAGATGCTGTCGCCAATATGGAGAATGCCATAGATGTCGCCCATCTTTCGGGCGGAATCCACATCGTGGTTAAACACGAAATAATTGACCTCGTCGTTGCTGACAAGTTTGTCGGCCACAAACCCCGAATTGTCAACGACAGCGATTTCCTTCTTTTCGCCCTTCGACATGAAGAGTACCAACGAAGGAACCACCATCATGGCAATCATAAACAGAGGCATGAGTATCGTCGAAACGATAAAACTTTTCTTGCGTACGCGCTCCTTAAATTCACGCGCTATAACTATACCTATTTTCGAACTCATAGCGATTCTTCTGTTTGGGTTGGGACTGCCTGCAGGTTGTTGCTGTTGACAGCCTGAATAAATATTTCATTCATCGAAGGCGAATACTCGGAGAACGAGCGGATATCTACCTTCTCATTGATAAGCGGGAGGATTTCGCGTGCGGCCACGTCGTCGTTGAGACGGAAAATAACAGCATTTTCTTGCGGATTTTCCTCGGCGGCGGACTGAATCGACGCTTTGCCTTCAAGCACTTCTGAAAGAGCGGCTGCATCGCCAGAGAAAGCCACTTTATAGCGGTTGCTCCCGTACTGTTGGCGGATGTCGGCGACACTTCCCGAAAGAATGTTGTGAGCCTTATTGATAAGCGTGATGTGGTCGCAAATCTCCTCAACCGACGCCATGTTGTGGGTTGAGAAAATCACCGTAGCCCCTTCGTCACGAAGTCGGAGGATTTCCTCTTTGAGGAGGTTGGCGTTGATTGGGTCAAATCCCGAGAACGGTTCGTCGAAAATGAGCAGACGCGGACGGTGGAGAACAGTGGTAATGAACTGCACCTTCTGAGCCATACCCTTCGACAATTCTTCGACCTTCTTACCCCACCAATCGGAGATGCCGAAGTGGCCGAACCATTGTTGCAGACGCTTTGTCGCCTCAACCTTCGACAATCCTTTCAGACGGGCGAAGAAAACCGCCTGCTCCCCGACGCGCATTTTCTTGTAAAGACCGCGTTCTTCAGGCAGATAGCCTATTGAATATACATCGTCGGCGGTCAGTTCGTGTCCGTCGAGAAAGACTTTTCCCGAATCAGGTGCCGTAATGTGGTTGATGATGCGGATGAGCGTAGTCTTGCCGGCGCCGTTTGGCCCGAGCAAGCCATATATGCTTCCCTTGGGAATCGTCAGGCTCACTTCGTCAAGGGCCTTATGCCCCGAGAACTGCTTGCTGACGTTCTCTACACGTAATAATTCTTCCATTTTATGCGATTATTAGCGGACAAACACTTTTTCGGCCTTGGTGGTGCCGTCGGTGAAAGTGGTCACCCTAACGTTAATGCCGTCGAACGGGCGCGAAGACTCTTGACCGCTGATGTTGACATATTTCGTCGAAGCCACTTCTTTGTCGACCTTGACTTCATCAACTCCGAGCATACAGTCAAAGGTGCTGCCGTCGGTGAAGCGAATCGTCGACGAAACGAACATATAGCCGCTGTAAGAGCCGCTGTCGTTCTTGTAGAACACACCCCACGGGCCGAACGTAAGTTTTTCCTTCGTCATCTTGCCGTTATTGATGATTTTACCGGTTAGGGTATTGGTTTCGGGATTGACGAGCCATGTTTGGTAATCAATCACCTCGGTGCCGTTATAATAGGAATAAGCCACTTGCTGTGGGATATAAACGGTATCGTCATTGTAGGCTGTAGCGGTGACTGTCTGGCCGAAGCCGCCGAAGTTTGTGATAGCGATATTGCGGTCGTTTTGAACCACATCGACAACCACCGTAGTCGGTGCGACAGCATTCTTGCCAAGCAATTCCATTTCGGCGTTGGCGCGTGTAAGCACGGTGTTGTCGCTCATCTCGAAATATTTATCGGCTTGGCTGCCGGAGTTGATGAAGATTCCCCAATTGGAGATGAACGTCAAGGTGTTGCCATTGATGGCCACTTCGATGTTCTTGTCGCGATAGATGGCGAGTCCGTACCATTTCTCTACCCACGACGCAATGTCGCAATCGCCGTAAGTGTCGTCGGTTAGAATCACCTGAGGGGCGATGAGCAGTTTGCTGTTGGCGAAATCCACCGTGGCGGTAATGGGATTGCAAAGCGAACTCCAAAAACCTTCAATCGACACCTTTTGGGCGTTGATTTTCTTTATTTTCACGCCGCTGTATTTGGGGACAGTGCCAGTGGATTTAGGCTGGAACCACATAAGATAGTTTCCGCACACTTCTTCGACGCTGCTGATAGCCCTCGTTGCGACGGCGGGCTGTTGTGCCGCTGGAGTCATCTCCGATGCCACATAAACATGCGGCTCGGGCAACTTCTCGTCGGCAAACGAGCGGTTTTCAACAATCACATCGGCGGCCGACATTACGCCTGCGGCCACAGCCATAATTGCAATGGAGAGTAACGTTTTTTTCATATATTTTCCTTAAAAATTGTATTATCTATTTATAATCTCTTTCAACCTGCAAAATTAGCGAAAATCCACGAAAGTGACAAATAAAAGTATATTGTTTAAACAAATAGAGCCTATATGCGATAGGCTCTGTAGAGTCCAGGCACAAATGCAACACGAGACAAAGTTAGTTAAAAAATTTGAAGAATTCGACGACGGGCGAAGAGAAGTTGAGTTTTTCTCTTGGTCGTCGGTTGATTTTCTTTTGTATGTTGAAGATTGTATTGTCGG
>JAFZPB010000078.1 GCA_017552595.1 Muribaculaceae bacterium | reverse complement strand
TAAATCAGAAAACAAACCGCAATCTGAAAAAGCAATTGCATAGGCCACAATAACAAGTATCATATTTCTCAAAAAGGCGAATTGGGCTTCTAATGTCGGTATAGATCCTAATACATTGTGCTTCACTAGTTTATAATATGCGGCATAATAGTCAGTATCTAAGTTGACCTTCTCTATGTCTTCCCCGATTCTGTTTTTGAAATCATCAACATACTTCTCTCTTGCTTTTAAAATGAGACACTTATGATTTGAAATCGGCTTGCATATATACTCTATTATCTTATGATAAATGAGCCCAAAGATGTAACTAATGGCAAATAATAAAATGCCACTAAAGCAACCAATTTCCACATCATAAATTGGGACGAATAAGGCTGTCAATAACAATCCGGGAATGAATATTGACAAAAAATCATAAAAAGTTAATTTAATATCCATCATTGTTTTCGCCTCCTAGTCCTCTCGAATTTGGCGGTTAAAAATTGGCATAAAAGAAGCGTAGAGGACTTGTCTGTCTGTTTATCCAACGTCCGGTATCGGCAGAAACCTTCACAACGATAAACAGCCCACCCCCTACGCTCTGCCGATATATCGACCCCCTTGCGCGGGGCGGATATACGCAAGCAAGGAGCGTTGTGCTGTCCGTGACCCGTTGTGAAAAATTTTGCCGATTTTAACGTTGGAGTCAACGAACAAAACGCTTCCGTTTTGTTAAATATGTCTTTTGGAGAGGTTTGATTGGTCTCTTCCACTCTCCATTTGCAAAGGTAAGAATTTTTTTGAAAGAATGGAAGTTTATAGCAAAAAAAATGGGGCGAATTTATTTCCGCAGTACACAGTACATAGTTAACAACAAAGAATTCATGAAATTACTGAATAATTTTTGGCAATTCGTGTTGTTTAATCAATAAACAAAAAGGCCGCGGAAAGCGACCTTTTTTGTTTCTATTGTGGAGCGAAAATTGTTTTTATTTGGGGAGAACAAGACGCAAGCCGATATCGGACCTATAGCCTGACGGACCAATGTAGGAGCGGGCAGAAACCCGGCATGCCGTAGAGCCGAAGTCATAACTGCCTCCGCGGATTACATGATTCGAACCAGATGACGGTCCTGTCGGATTGGTTTGCGGTGTAGAGGGGTATGAGCCGTACAGGTCGCTGCACCATTCCCAAACGTTGCCACTCATGTCGTAAATTCCCAACTCGTTGGGGAATTTTTGCCCGACGACATGGGTTTTTTCACCGCTATTGGCGTGATTCCATGCCACCTCGTCGACGGTATTGCCACCTGAGAACTTGTACTTTTTGCTATTTTTACCACCACGGGCGGCGTATTCCCACTCCGCTTCAGTAGGCAGACGATAATTCTTACCCGACTTCTGATTCAGTTTGGTGATGAAAGTCTGGCAATCGGCCCAACTAATATTCTCTACAGGCAGGTCGTCTCCTTTGAATTTACTCGGGTTACTGCCCATAACTACTCTCCACAACGCCTGCGTGACCTCAAATTTGCCGATAGAGAAAGTGGAAAGTGTCACATTATGAGCGGGTTTCTCTATGTCTGAGGCATCTCCTCCTTGCTCGTCGGTCGCACCCATTGTGAAAGTGCCGCCTTCGACAAGCACCATCTCATAAGAATCGAAAATTCCCTTTTGCTCAATCTTGAAAGTGGCTTTCACACTCGGGCAGAATTTTACCTTGACTGTTATTGTGGCGGTTCTGTCCGATGCTGATGTATTCACATTGGCTTTACATTTCAGTTTCGCCTTCCCTGTCGAGTCGATATTTCCGTCAATTGCGCATGAAGCCCAACTGGCCGAAGATGAAATCTCTATCTGGGAAGCCTCCACATTCGTTTCCAATGTATTGTCTTTCTCGGTTTCATACGCCTTAAACGTCATCAAAGTGCTTGACACGGCAACGACAGGAGCCGCCTGCTCAATCTTGAAAGAGACGGTAGCGGCCGGATAATCCTTTACCTTAACGGTAATCGTGGCAACCCTTAATGTCCCTGCCGAGTTGGCATCGACATGACATTTCAATTTAGCCTTGCCAGTCGAAATATCGACGTTCCCGTCAATCTCGCACTTAGCCCACGTTGCGGATGATGTCACTTCAATCCGAGAGGCATCGACATTCGTTCCCAATTCGTTGTATTCTGTGGCCTCAGATGCCAAAAACTTCATCAAGGCGTTGGAAACGGTAACATAAGGCGGTTGTTGTTTTTTCTGAATCAGTTTATATGTGGCCTTTGTCGACGAATTTTTGTCTTGAATAGTAATTGACGCGGTGCGGTCGTCGTAGCCTGTATTCTCGGTCATTGTCACAACCAGATAATACGTTGATAACGCGGAATTCACGGCTTTCGTCGTGTGATATTGTTTTGACACTTCCGCCGTACACCAGTCGGCCGAACTCGTCACTTCAAGATTGTTTAAATCGATATTTGTTTGAAGTGTAGTCGCAGTAACGGTTTTGGCCGTATTGTCCGACTCTCCCTGTGTTGCCGAAAGAGTGATTACGGGATTGGGGTCAGGCGAGGGTTCATCGCCGCCACCGCAAGACGTGACGGCAAACAGTCCTGCGAAAACTGCCAGTAATGCAAATACTTTCTTTTTCATCGTTATTTGATTGTTTATTGATTATTCCTTTTGCAAATTTAAGAAACATTTTCTAAAATAAGCAAATTGTCGCCGTAAATCGGCCTAAAACTATGAGTGTAAAAAAATAAAAAGGCCGCCGAAAGCGACCTTTTTTGCAGTGATTCGGGCGGGACTCAAACCCGCGACCCGCAGTTTAGAAGACTGCTGCTCTATTCAGCTGAGCTACCGAACCTCCTTTGCGGCTGCAAAGTTAATAATTTTTCCGCAATTACGGAAATCTATGGGGATTATTACCTACAAAAGACACAACACTATCAACTGGGCGACGACTACCCGCAAAAACATCGTCAGGGGATAGACGGTTGAATATGCCACGGCGGGCTCGTCGTTGTTGGTCGAGTTTGTTGCATAGGCCAATGCCGGGGGGTCGGTGTAACTTCCCGACAGCACGCCCGCAAGCGTCAGGATGTTAATTTTGTATTTCCAACGGGCGAAACATCCCACAATCAGCAGCGGGACGACAGTAATGACAAAGCCCCAAAGCACCCACATAGCACCAGTTGAGTTGAAAACAGTCGCGGCGAAGTCCTTGCCCGCGGCAATACCCACCGATGCCAAGAACAGACATATACCCAATTCGCGCATCAGCAACGATGCCGACGATGACGTGTAGGTAGTGAGTTTGATTTTATATCCGAATCGGCTCAATAGAATTGCCACTATCAGCGGGCCTCCGGCGATACCGAGTTTTATTCCATACCCGAGATTAAGCGACCCGAGCACGAGACCAAGAATGATACCTATGAAAATCGTTATCATATTAGGCTCGTGAAGACGCTTCATCGAGTTGCCAAGTTTTTCCGCTAACCGGTTAATATCGGCAATGTTTCCGACCACGGTCAGACGGTCGCCCATCTGAAGTCGGAGATTGGGCGATGCGACGAGGTCGACACCGGCACGGTTAACACGAGTGGCATTCAGGTTGTAACCAGCATGAAGGCGAAGTCGGCCAATCTGCACGCCATTGTATTCGCTCTTAGTAATCAAAATACGACGGGATAGCACCTGAGTGGGCGTTGATTCCCAGTCCATTTCGATTTCCTTGCCCACCACTGTTTTGAACATATCCTCGTCCTGAGCCGACATGACGATGCGCATGCGGTCGCCAACGTGGACGACAGTAGTGCTCCGTGGCAGAGCCACTTCACCGTCGGGGCGCATCAATCGTGAAACGACGAAATCGCAATTAATAACCGAGTTGAGTACACGGATGGTTTTTCCCTCAAGAAGCGGATTGGTGACCTCGATGTTGAGAATATGCGGTTTCAACATGGAATTGTCGCGTTCCGCTTCGATTCTTTTCACTTCTTCGTCGACATTAATCTTAAATATTGCCTTAATAATCAACATTACAAGGATAATGCCCACTACGCCAAGAGGATAAGTGGCGGCATAGCCCATAGCCATCGTATCCACAGCCTCGGGAAGATTTTCAACTGTCTGCTGTGCGGCGGCAAGTCCGGGGGTGTTAGTGACGGCACCCGACATAATACCGACAAGCGCCGGCATATCGGTCTCACCTTTAAAGAAGAATATCGATAGTACAACGATAACGTCGATAGCCACAATCGACACCGCCAACCCGTTGAGCAACATGCCGCTTTTCTTGAACGACGAGAAGAAACCGGGACCCACTTGCAGGCCTATCGAGAAAATGAACAATATCAGACCGAAATCACGCACAAAGTGAAGTGTCTCTGTGTCAACAACATACCCGAAGTGTCCCATCAGAATACCCACAAAAAGGACAAACGTCACGCCAAGCGACACATTATACACCTTCAATTTTCCCAAATACACGCCCAACGCGATAACAAACGAGTATAACAGGATTGTTGCCGTCAGACTCGTGTTCCCTGGGGAAAATAACGCTATCAAATCGTTCATCGTTGTTATCTTTTTATCTTCACAAAATTACAAAAAAAACCTGACGTTGTATAGGATATCGTCAAAAACCGACATATTTCAAAATTTCTCCGGGTGATTCGACGATGTGAGCCGCTCCGTTTTCGCGTAGTTCCGTTTCCCCACGAAAGCCCCAAGTGACACCGACTGATTCAACACCCGCATTGCGTGCCGTAAGCATATCGGTGGCCGAATCGCCCACGTAGAGCACGTCGCCGCGACTTATTCCTATTTTGGCAAGAATGTCGAAAACGATTGCAGGGTCAGGTTTGACGGGTCGTGTATCGGTCTGCCCCTCGATTGCGGCCCATTTGATGTCAGGGAAAAAGTGCCCGATAATCTTGAATGTGGCACGTTCATATTTGTTAGATGCGACAGCCAAGGCGACGCCTTTTTCCACCAAAGAAACCAAAATGTCGGAAATTCCGTCATAAGGGCGAGTTTGGCGGCAGTTATTCTCATCGTAATATTCGATAAAGTCGGGCTTTACCAATGCGAGCGTAGCCTCATCCTTGCGTCCTTCGGGAAGGGCTCGAAGAAGTAATCGCTCTATTCCGTTGCCCACCATCGACTGTATTTTCTCGACAGGATGAACAGGGAAACCGTTTCTCTTCAAAGCGTAGTTCGCCGCATCACCCAAATCGGCGATAGTGTTAAGCAATGTGCCGTCAAGGTCGAAAATTACGAGCCGTTTCATCGCAGCCAAAGAATTAGAACGGATAGCCCACAGAGAAATGGAACGTGGCATCACGGCTCCATTTGGGATGAATCAACGGCCATGGTTCCTGATTCTGCGCAGGGTTGTAGGCTTTCATGCCGAGGTCGAGACGCAACAGGAAGTAAGTGAAATCCAAGCGGATGCCAGCGCCATAAGATGCGGCTATTTCCTTATAGAACTTGTTGAAATGGAACATGCCGCCAGGTTGGTTTTCGTAGTTGTGTATGGTCCAGATGTTGCCGGCATCAATGAACAAACCGCCCTCAATCAGCCAGAATAGTTTGGCACGATACTCAACGTTCAGGTCAAGACGGATGTCGCCGCATTGATTGATAAAGTCGCTCACGCTGTTGTGTGAGTCGTAACTGCCGGGGCCGAGAGTGCGGACGCCCCACCCTCTCACGCCATTTGCGCCTCCTGCATAGAAACGCTTTTCAAAAGGCATAATCGTCGAGTTGCCGTAAGGCACGCCGATGCCCGCGCCGACATGGAAAGCCAACGTGTTGCGTTGGTCGAAGTTGTAGGCTATCGCATAGTCGGCCTCCGCTTTGAAATATTGCGAATAGCGGTTTCTGAAGATTTCGTAAGCCCCGTCGACACGCTCTTGACCGGTAAGGCTTGAAATGGCATAGAGCAAGTTGCCAGCCATTTCGCACGACGTGCGGAATGAATAGACCGACGGCTGACGGTTGTAACGCGATGCCGCCGACGGCAAACGCTTGTTGCTCTTATGGAACGAATACCCCAATTTCATAATAAAGTGGTCCTCATAACTATAACGAAGCAGAGGGTTGTCGGGGGCTATAGATTCGATGAAGTCGAGAGAAGATTTCGGCAGATAGACGTAGTTGATGTCGATGAGGTCGAAAGTGTGTCGTCGTGTGGCGTTATGGTTCGACAATTTGTATTTCCATGCCGTGCCGGCAATGATACGCGTGTATTCGGGACGCTCCTGGTAGTTGAACGACATGTCGAAAACCGTCGTGGCTTTCATGTGGCGCTTAAATTCCCGCGACAGGAACGGCGCTTTGAACTTGGGGAATGACAGACCGACCTCTCCGGCATACTCCGTGTAGCGGTTGTTGATGAGTCCGCTGACGTCGCCCGATATACTTTCGTAGGAAGCGCGACCTTTGACCGTCAACACTTCCCCACCATGCCCTATATTACGATGCCGCCACGTCACACCGGCACCGAATCCGAGGTCGCCTTCCGAATTGGTCCCTTCGATTTCCACGGTAATACCCTGCTTCTTGGCCGGAGTAAGCAAGATGTAGGCATCCACCGCTTTGGCATCGGCCAAATCGCCCACTTCGCGAATCGTCACATTGACATACTTCAAAATCGGCAGTCGACCAAGTGCCTCGCGCGTGCGTGCGACATCTGATATATTGTATAGTTCGCCTGGGGATATGAAACAACAGTGGTCGAGAATCTTTCCGTTCAGGTAACGATCGGGGCCGCAAAGAATTTTCATTCCACGATATTCCACCGTATCGCGGTCGGCATATTTGTCACCGACGTCTTTTGCCGGGTCGTAATCCAACACGTAATAGACGTCGCGCACATAATAGACAGGGTGGGCGTCGAGCGTTTCGGTAGTGCCGAGCGCCTTATACGGCATTTTCACGTTTATGGTCAAGCCCACATCGGTAGAACCTGCAATGGTGTCGGCGGTGAACGAAATATACTCCTTATTGAAAGCATAATACCCGTTTTCACGAAGATAGATGGTGATGGCGTTTCGTTGTGCGTCAAGCCGGTCGCGGTCGAAATAATCGCCCTCTTTTACCGAAAGGGCTGTGCCTTCGCTTTCAAGCAAACGCCTGACTTCGGGATCGGACACGTTTAATTCGACCGAACTGATTTTATGCGGCTCGCCCGTAACCACCGTATAATTGACATCTATCTTTTTCTTGGCGTCGCGTCGGACAGTATCGACAGTGACCACGTTGTGGAGAAAACCCTTGTTGATAAACAACTGATGGAGTTGCTTGACCGACGCGTCGGTCAGCGACTGGTCGTAAATCACTGGAGGCTGGCCGATTTTACGCACCCAACGGTTAAACCATTTCGATGTGTCTTTGCCCGACAAGTTATAAGTCGCCAACTGCAACTTAATCGACCACAGAATTTTATGATTGGGAAGTTGTCGAAGATAATTAAGCAATTCGTCGTTGGTTAACGGGGCGTCACCATCAACTTTTATATTGACATGGTCGACGAGATGCTCTCCTTCAGGGACATGCTTAGTAGAACTACAACTCGCTAAAACGGCAGCAGTTATCAATAACAGATATGTCAGAATCTTCGACATCTATTTTTATGTAACACAAAATTAAGAAATCTTTTGCAAACTACGTGCTCCACCACAGTTAAAAGTGTCACTACATCACAATTTAGGCCAACACATAGCAAAGAAAAGAGCCGCGGGGCATCTCTGCCCTGCGGCTCTTCCTTCGCGCCGGGTTCTCCCCGGCTCAAGCGGCGGTGACCTACTCTCCCACTTTCGCAGTACC
>JAFZPB010000077.1 GCA_017552595.1 Muribaculaceae bacterium | reverse complement strand
GAAAGATTCCTCGTGGCACGCTTCGGCGACGTCGTTGCCCACAAGACATTCGCTTTCATCTCCGACGGCGGCATTCAAGAGGAAATCTCGCAGGGCGCAGGCCGTCTTGCTGGACACCTCGGACTGGCCAACCTTATTATGTTCTACGACAGCAACAACGTGCAACTTTCGACTGACTGCGATGCGGTTACGACCGAAGACACCGCCGCCAAATATCGCTCATGGAACTGGAACGTCCTCGAAGTTGACGGCACCGACCCCGATGCCCTCTGCCGAGCCATCGAAGCCGCCCGCGCAGAGAAATCACGTCCGTCGATTATCATCGGCCACACCGTCATGGGACGCGGTTGCGTGACCGCCGAAGGCGAACCGTGGGAGGGCAAATGCTCCACTCACGGCCAACCTATCTCGAAAGCCGGCGCCGACTATGCCGCCACCATCCGCAATCTCGGCGGCGACGCTGAAAATCCATGGGTGATTTTCGACGATGTCAAGGCTCTCTTCGCGGCCCGCGAAGCCGAACTTAAAGAGTTGGCAGCCAAACGTAAAGCCGAATTTGCAAAGTGGGAGGAGGCGAATCCCGAACTTGCCGCCGAACTCGCCGACTTTATCGCAGGCCGTCTGCCTGAAATCGACTTCTCCGCAATCGAGCAGAAACCGAATGCCGCCACCCGTAACGCCTCGGCCACAGTGCTTTCCACTCTCGCCGAAAAGGTGAAAAATATGATTGTTGCATCGGCCGACCTCGCCAATTCCGACAAAACCGACGGTTTCCTTAAGAAAACCCGCGCTTTCGCTCGCGATGACTTCGGCGGTGCGTTCCTCCAAGCAGGTGTGGCCGAACTGACTATGGCTTGCATCATGAACGGTATCGCTCTCCACGGCGGTCTGCGAGGCGCCTGCGGCACATTCTTCGTATTCTCCGACTATATGAAACCCGCTGTCCGCATCGCCGCTTTAATGGAATTGCCGGTCGTTTACGTCTGGACTCACGACGCATTCCGCGTCGGCGAAGACGGTCCGACCCACGAACCTATCGAACAGGAAGCGCAAATCCGCCTTATGGAGCAAGTACACAACTTCGCCGGACGCCGTTCGATGCTCGTGCTTCGTCCTGCCGACGCCGCCGAAACTTCCGTAGCGTGGAAGATGGCTCTTGAAAACGACAAGACTCCGACCGCGCTGATTCTCAGCCGTCAAGATATTCCCGACCTGCCCGCCCTCAGCGGCAACCGCTTCGACGAGGCCATGCAGGCCGAACGCGGCGGTTATGTCGTCGTAGAAAACGTCAATGCCGACATTACGCTCGTCGCCAACGGTTCGGAAGTGAGCCTGCTCTGCCAGGTGGCCGAACTGCTCAAGGAAAGCGACATTGAAGCCCGTGTGGTTTCGGTGCCCTCTATCGGACTCTTCCGCGACCAAGACGTTGAATATCAAGAATCAGTAATACCGTCGCGCGGAAAGGTGTTCGGCCTTACCGCAGGTTTGCCTTCGACGCTCGAAAATCTCGTCGGACGCGACGGTAGGGTAGTGGGCATGACCCGCTTCGGCGCATCGGCTCCCTACAAGGTGCTTGACGAGAAATTCGGCTTCACTCCCGAAGCCGTAGCCAAGAAAGTCTTAGACTTTATCAATGCATAATGCACAATGCACAATGCATAATGCACAATTATGGCCCTGTCGCAATAGTCGGCGGGGCTATTTTTTAGTCCAAAGAGCCATAATTGCCGTCGATTTTGCCAAAAATCCACCATATTATAAAAAAAACGGGCAAAATGTAACCATAATTGAAAAAAATTGTTTAACTTTGCGGATAATTGTGAGTATCTATTAAAGTTACGCAAATTTAATTAACTGTTATATAAGTGTTTTCTATGAAAAAAATTACTCTTTTAGCAGTCCTCTGCGCCGTTTTCTTCGGCGTAAGCGCTTATGCGCAGGACAAAGAAGCGAAGTTGGTTGAACAACCCGATCAAGGCTATCTCTTCAACCGCTTCAAAGACAACTGGTTTATCCACGCTGAAGGTGGTGTAGGCTTCTGGACAGCCCCCAACGCAATCCACCGCAACATTATGGACCGCTGGTCGCCCGCCGCTGGTCTGTATGTTGGTAAACGTTTTTCTCCGCTGATTGCCACCCGTCTTGGTGCCAACTGGCTCCAGGCTAAGGGTCTGTCAACACCGGGCGCTATTCGACAAGGCAATGCTATGGGCGTTGAATGGGAAAAGAACCCAATCGTCTCTGATGGCAAAATGGAATGGCGCAACAAGTACTCGCACGTAGGTCCGGTATTTGACGTTATGTTCAACCTTACCAACTGGATTTGCGGTTACAAGCCCGGTCGCATCTTCAATGCTGAGGCTTACCTCGGTGGTGGTGCTTACTGGACATTCGTCAAGGACTACAAAGCCGCTCCGACCCCCGTGCCCAACGAGATCAATTCATTGGCAATTGAACCCGTTCAACTTCTCGAAAAGAACGGTTGGAAAGACGCTCAAGACCGCGTTTTGACATTCCGTGCTGGTTTGATGGCTTCTATCAACATCTCGAAGCAAATGCGCGTATCTCTCGACCTCCGCGCTTCCGCTATCGACAACCACCCCAATGAAGAAGACGTTAACGCTTGGAACAAGACCGCTTACGACTTCCAGGCTTACCTCGGCCTCACTTACCTCTTCAAGAAACGTGAATGGAGCCCCGCAGTTTGCCCCGAATGCCAAGAGCCCGAAAATTGCGACCCCTTGCGCAATCGTCTCGCTGCTGCTGAAGCACGCATCGCCGACCTCGAAGCACAACTCAAGGCTTGCCTCGAACGTCCCGTTGACACAGTCGTTGTCGAAAAGACCGAAAAAGCCCCGCTCGCTACCATCTATTATCCTATCAACGTCTACACCCTCACCCAAAAGGACGTCAACGTTCTCCGCGCCGTTTCGACGGTCATGAAGGACAACGCCGACAAGAAATATGTCCTCACCGGTTGGGCCGACAACTACACTGGTAACGACGTTATCAACACTCGCCTCCGTAAGAACCGTGTGGCTGGCGTTGAAAAGCAACTCCTCAAAGAAGGCGTTCCCTCAACCCAGATCCGTTCCACCATCAACAACAACAACCTTGTTGACCTCGGTGAGAAATATCAGGCTCTCGGCCGCGCTGTGACTATCGAAGAAGACGAATAATCGATATCCTTCGCATACACATTATTATATAGAGGGAGTGGCCCGTGGCGGCTGCCCCCTCTTACTATCCATTAAAAATACGTGACATCGTCGGGCCGACGACGTTTTTTAGCCGTTATGCCCGAGTGGCAAAAAACGCGATTTTCAGCCGTTTTTTGTTAAAAAATTATGTTGAACAACATTTTTTTTGGAAAATTGTCATATTTTTTAAAAAAATTAACTAACTTTGTCACGATATTCCGTATAAATTACTTCAAATTATAACAATATTTACTAACAAATCTAACAAAGAGTAAGTATGAAAAAGCTGTTTCTATTACTGTTGACAGTTGCCACCTTTGCCCTCTGTGCGTCGGCTCAGACGCGTACGGTACGTGGTACTGTTGTCCAAGCCGGCGACAATGAGCCCATCGTTGGGGCTTCAGTCAAGGCTGTCGGAGGCGGCGCGGCCGCAATGACCGACATCGATGGCAAATTTGTCCTCCGCGTTTCATCTTCGATTAAGGAAATTTCCGTAGCCTATGTAGGCTGCGCAACCAAGAAGGTGCTTATCTCCGACGAGGACATGCGAATCACTCTCGACGCTGAAAACGAACTCGACGAAGTCATCACCGTCGCTTATGGTACGACTAAGAAAGAGTCGTTTACCGGTTCGGCCGACGTCATTAAAGGTGAAAAACTCGCTGCACGTCCCGTGTCGAACATCACCAAGGCCCTCGATGGTCAAGTGGCTGGTGTTCAGATGACCACTGGTTCTGGTCAGCCGGGTTCTGGCTCTTCAATGATGATTCGTGGCTACGGCTCATTGAACGCCTCTACCGCACCTCTCTACGTCGTTGACGGTGTGCCTTTCGACGGCTCGATTGCCACTATTCTCGGTTCGGATATCGAAAGCATCGTCGTCCTTAAGGACGCTTCCGCAGGTGCCCTCTACGGTGCCCGTGGTGCTAACGGTGTTGTCCTTATCACAACCAAGCGCGGCAACAAGGAAGGTAAAACCAAAGTTGAACTTTCAGCCAACTGGGGTTTTATCAGCCGTTCACTTCCCCGCTACGAAACTCTCGACGAAAAGGGTTATCTTGAAACTGTCTTCCAAAGTTTCCGCAACCACAACATGGACGCTGGTATGTCGTGGGAGGCTGCCGGTAACCAAGCAATTATCGACATGACTGTCGGCTCTGAAAAAATCTTCGGTGAAGACGAACAGTACAACCCGTTCAACTACAAGTTTGCTGACCTTATCGACCCCGTCACCGGTAAAATCCGCGACGACGCTCGTCTGCTCTACCACGAAGACTGGCTCGACACAGCAATGCGTAGCAACCCGATGCGTCAAGAATACCAAGCCCAATTCTCGGGTGCCAACGAAAAGACCAATTGGCGTTTCTCTCTCGGCTACCTCGATGAAAAAGGTCTTGCTCTGAAATCGTCGTTCGAACGCTATTCCGGTCGTATGGTCATCGACACCAAGGTCAATGACTGGTTCAAGGCTGGCGTGAATGCCAACTACGCTCACACCGATAGCAACTCGACATCAACATCGAGCACCGACTCCTCGAGCGCCAACATTTGGAGCTCTTGCCAATTGATGGCCCCGATTTTCCCGGTTTATATGCTCAACCCCGACGGAACTTACAACCTCGACGCTGACGGCAACCGCCAGTTCGACTACGGTCCCAACCGTCCCGCCGGTGCATCTGCCAACTACAACGCAATCGGTACACTCTACGACAATAAGATTGATACCGGTAGCGATTGGTTGTCAGCACGTGCAAACGTCACTCTCGGTGACCTCCGCACAGGTGCTCTCCAAGGCTTGAAATTCACTGTCAACTATGGTATGGACCTCTACACACAACGCGGTCTTACCTATCGTAACCCCTACAACGGCGACGCTCAGTCGCTTGGCGGTTCTTCGACAGTGGCTCAAAACCGTTCGTTCTCCTACACTCTTAACGAACTTCTCGGTTACGAACGCAAGTTCGGTCAACACCACGTTGACTTCCTCGTAGGTCACGAGTTCTACAAATACAACTACAAATACCTCTCAGGATACAAGACTGGTTTCACATTCGGTGGTCTTTACGAACTTGATGCCGCTGCAAACGTGCAGGACACTCACTCACATCAAGACAACCACGCTATCGAATCAGTTCTTAGCCGTTTCAACTACGACTTCGCCGATAAATACTACTTCTCGGCATCATTACGTACCGACGGTACTTCCCGCTTCTACAAAGACAGCCGCTGGGGTACATTCTGGTCGGTAGGTGCCAACTGGCGTATTTCTCAGGAAAAATTCATGGAAGGCTTGAAGGACAAAATCAACAACCTCGCCCTCCGCGCAAGTTACGGTATCCAAGGTAACGAATCTATCGGTAGCCTCTATGCATGGCAGGCTCTCTACGAACTTGGCTACACCAACGGTTCCGCTCCTGGTATCATGGTCGCTTCTCTTGCCGCTACCGAACTCCGTTGGGAAAAGAACGGTAACCTCAACATCGGTCTTGAAGGCCGCTTGTTCAACCGCTTCAATTTCAACATTGAATGGTACAACCGCCGCACTAAAGACATGCTTATGGACTACCCGATGGCTTCATCGCGCGGTTTCGACGGTTATCCCAAGAACATCGGTAATATGCGTAACATCGGTATGGATATCACTCTCCGCACCGACCTCATCAGCAACGAAGACCTTCACTGGGACCTCACTCTCATCGGTTCGTTCGTACGCAACAAGGTGCTCAACCTTGCCGACAAACCCGAAATCGTTGGCGTGATGACTGTCCGCGAAGGCGAACCTCTCAACTCGTTCTACGTTGCCGAATCGGCTGGTGTTGACCCCGCAACCGGTAAACCCGCTTACTGGGCATACCAACCCAAACTCAACGCCGACGGCCAACCTATGCTTGACAAGTTCGGTCACTATGTTCCCGATGAATCCACACGCTATAGAACTACCGACGCCGCTGAGGCTTGGAGCAACTGGCGTAAGATTTCAGGCAGCCGTATCCCCGACTTCTACGGTTCGATTGGTACGACTCTCTACTACAAGAACTTCGACTTCTCCGCCCTCGGAACTTACTCAATCGGCGGTAAAGTTATCGACACGAACTACATCACTCTTATGTACGGAAACTACACCGGTCAAGCCAAGGCGGCTCACCTTGTCCGCGCATGGCAAAAGCCCGGCGACATCACCGACGTTCCCCGTGTTGACATTGGCGCAACCCACTACTATACCGACGCCGACCTCATCAATGCTTCTTACTTCGCTATTAAGAACATTACCCTCGGCTACTCTCTCCCGCGCACTTGGCTCAACAAGATTAAATTCGAAGCGGTTCGTTTAAGCCTCACCGGCGACAACATCTACTTGTTCAACCACCTCAAAGGTATGGATAACCAACAGACGTTTGGCGGCTCGGCAGGTACTGCTTACACACCGACTCGTACTATCTCATTCGGTATCGACGTAACATTCTAATCTTTAATACGACACCATTATGAAAAAGATATATTTATTCTTAATGTCGGCAGCGCTCCTTGCAGGTTTCTCCTCCTGTAACGACGAACTCGAAACTGCCCCTACCGATGCTATCTCCGCTTCTATTGTGTTTGACGACGCAAAGAACGCCGAGGCCGCTGTTGAAGGTATTTATCGTATTCTCCACACTCCCGGTTGGTCCGCTAACTGGGCAACTGAGAACATCGGCCATATTGGTAACATTCTCGTTGCCGATATCATGGCTGAAGACCACCCCATGGCCGCTCAAGGTCAAGGTTGGTTCTGGGAAGACTATAAACTCAACGTTCACGCTGACTATAGCCACACTTCAGGCCGTTCCTACGCTTTGTGGAACTTCTACTACACAATCATCGCTAACGCCAACTACATCGCTGGTAGTCAAATTGGCGGTAGCGAATCTCTCGCCAATGAAATTTATGGTCAGGCATACGCTCTTCGCGCATTCTGCTACTTCTATCTCGCTCAGTTCTATGCTAAGTGCCCCGACAAATTCGGCTCATATCCTGGCGTGCCTTATTACGACGAACCTACCGTTGCAGGCGCAGAAGGTAAATCCCGTGGAACCGTCAGCGAAATCTACGGCCACATGCGCGACGATATCGACAAGGCTATCGAATACCTTGCAATCGACAAGCACCAAACCAACGTGACTCACATCGACTACTATGCCGCTCAAGGTTTGAAGGCTCGTATCGCTCTCGTTCAACGCGACTACGATGCTGCCATCGAGGCCGCTTCTGAAGCAATGAAGAAACCGGGTTGCGGTGTGCTTGAAGTCGCTGATTTCACTCCGATGTCGAAAGCGGCAAGCAACTGGCTCTGGGGCGCTATCATCCAAGTTCCCGACCAGGCTTCCAACTACATGTCGTATCTTTCACATATGGACCCCGACTACCCTGGTCACTATGCTGAAAAGGCTAACCAATGTATTTCTACAGGTCTTTACAAGATGATGACCAACAAGGACAAACGTCGTTCCGCTTGGTGGGAAGGCGCTATGTCAACCCGCAAATATTGCCAAAAGAAATACAAAGGCACTGCTGATGATTATGCAAACTCCGGTACGGGCGACATCTGCTTCATGCGTTACGAAGAAATGATTCTTATCAAGGCTGAAGCCGAATGTGCAAAGAAGAATTTTGCAGCCGCTAAGGCTACTCTCGCTGAACTTATGGACAAGCGTAAAGAAGACTGGAAAGATGATGTTAAGGGTCTTGAAGATACCAATTTGTACGGAGTTAACACGAATGACAAACCGGCAACTCTGATGGAATACATTCTTCTCCAACGTCGTCTCGAACTCTGGTCGGAAGTTGGCCGTATCTTCGACCTCAACCGTCTCCACCTCGGTTACAACCGCGACTATAGCGGCTCGAACCACCCGATGAAACTTACGGAAAAGAATACCGACGCTGAATCGGATCTCTTCATCCTCCCGTTGCCCCAACGTGAAATCGACGGTAATGAGAATATCACTGCCGAAGACAACAATCCTATCGTTCAATAACCCATAAAACGACAAGAAAATGAAAAAGAATATTTTGACAAGTCTTGTTGCCCTTGCCGCTTTGGTAGGTTTCACCTCCTGCGACCAGGACAATATCGGCCCGAAATTCGAAGGCGATTTGAACAAATGTGTTTTAGTTCAATCTTCCTTAGTGAATGGAGAGGTTGATGCTGCTGAAAATGTGGTAAGTATCGAGGTCTCTCGTCTTAATGCAGATGGTGATTTTACATTGCCTATTGTTGTCGAATCTATCGATGAAGGCATAACAATAGACGAGTCTGTTAAGTTTGCCGATGGCGAAACGTCAGCTTTTATCAAAGTCACGGCGCCTAATGTCGCATCTCTTGACGAAAACAAAAAGTATAAAGCTGTTTTCCATATTCCATCTGAATATCGGTTGCCTGATGATTTCTATAATACAACAGTGTCAATTTCTATTCGCCCTGAACCGTTTGGAACAGCACTCTACAATCCTTGGCTGTTTAATGGCTCTTGGGATGTCGATGTCCGAAAGGCTAGAACAAGCAACAGATTTGTGGCTTATGAGCCTATTGCAGAAGGATATAACTTTGAAATGACTTTTAATGATGATTTCTCAGAATTAAATGCCCCCATCCAAGACACCGGATACGTTCACCCGTCTTATGGTATGATTTTCTGGGAACCATCTGGGTCTTTTGATTACGATCCTGCTACATATACTCTTGCGATTAAACTTGATTATGGCGTTTCCGCTGGTTATTTCGAGGATTCTTCGGGTGATTACCTTGATTACTACAAATTCGATCGTCCACTTTATGAGTCTGGCAAATAGAAATAGTCAATCTATAATGAAAACGGTCTCCCCCGCATGAGGGAGGCCGTTTTTTTAGTCCTTTTCGCCCGCAATACAAATAAATTCGCTAATTTTGCAATCTAAATCCAATTATGTCAGTGAAGATTCCTTTAAACTATAAACTTTCCTCTATAAACTTTAAACTCTCAACTCTCCTCTTTAAACTTTACCCTACCTCATGACCAATCTCAAGAACGAATGGCGAATTGATTTTCGCCAGACAGCCGCCGACTGCAACGCTCAGTCGCAACTACCTCTTCCACTTATTGTGCAGCGAGTTATCGACATCGCCACATATCACGCCAACCATCTCAACATCGGTTTCGACCGCCTCGAACGCGAGAACAAACGCTGGGTGCTGACGCGCCTCACTATCGAAATGAAGCGTCATCCCCGCATTGGCGAGGAATACTCGATGATTACGTGGCTTGAATCGTTCAACCGCCATTTCTCCGAGCGTAATATGGCATTCGTCACCCCCGACGGCGAAGCCCTCGGATATATCCGCACCATATGGAGCATCATCAACAAGGAAACGCGCCAAAGCGAGGATATTCCCGACCCCGAGCGTCTTGCCGACGTCATCAACCCGCGTCCCTGCCCGATAGAGAAATTCCGCCGTATGCGCCCCGTTTCCGAGCCGGAGTTTTCCGACACCTACCGTTTCCGTTATTGCGACACCGACTTCAACCGCCATGTCAATTCAGGCCGATATGTCGAACTCATCCTCAACCACTTCCCGATGGAATATTTCGACGACAGGAACGTGTGCCGTTTGGAATTGGCGTATATGAAAGAGTGTTACTGCGGCGACGAGGCCCGAGTGGACTACGTCACTGAGTCGCCTAATGCACTGATTGCCGAAATCGTCGTCGCCAGCGAGCCCATCTGCCGCGCCCGCCTGACGTTCGACAATGCCTAATCAATGCATAATGCATAATTGTTTTCGCGAGGGAAAGGTTCTAAGGAGTTGAGAAGTTATATCAATGCAAAATGAGTCGGAGACGTTATCAGCCTCGGAGAGGCTATATGTAGTAAACCCCATGCAAGAGGGTCGAAGACCCCTCGCAGCGTGGGGTATGTAACACCAATCAATGTGAGCCTCGGAGAGGGTCAATAGCAGACGGATTTGGATTTTTCGTAGTGATTCACTACTTTTGCAAAAAGACCAAAACATATGAGCACAGTCAATTCAATACACCACATAGTAATCAATACCTATAGGCGTGAGATGACTATTCCCGAGAAAAGTAGCGAGGAATTGTATCGTTATATTTGGGGAATTGTTCGCAATCATAAATGTGTTCTCTACCGCATAGGCGGAATAGAGAATCACATCCACCTGCTCATCAACCTTCATCCCGGTGTTAGTCTTAGTTCGTTGGTACGTGACATAAAGCAGTTTTCTTCGAAATGGGCCAAAGGCAATCCCTTATTCCCTAAATTCAGCGGATGGGGTAAAGAATATGCAGCATTCTCATGCTCTTATTCCAGTAAAGATGCTATAATTGAATACATAAAGAATCAAAGAGAGCATCATTACGGCACCACTTTCGAACAGGAACTCAAGTCAATCGTGGAGGCGGAAGAACTCCCGTGGGACGAAAACAAACTCACCTGACAACGCTATTGACCCTCTCCGAGGCTCATCTGATTCTCCCTGCTTAACACCAAGCGGCGCACCTCTTCGAGGTTGCTTGCATGGTGTTAACCACATGAAGCATCTCCGATGCTTTGGAAGTCCGATATGTCCGAAAATCCTTTAATCTTTCAACTTTCCTCTTTCCTCTTTAAACTCTTTATTTGCATTTTTTTCGCAAAATATTTTATCAAATCGAAAATAAGCAGTAAATTAGCGGTGTGTTTTAAGAGAAAAAGGCGATTTTTTCGCTAATTTCGATGTA
This sequence comes from Muribaculaceae bacterium, assembly GCA_017552595.1. Taxonomy (GTDB): domain Bacteria; phylum Bacteroidota; class Bacteroidia; order Bacteroidales; family Muribaculaceae; genus RUG14106. The sequence continues at coordinate 416 of JAFZPB010000077.1, read as the reverse complement.
ACTATTTAATAATTAGTAAATTATTTTTTATTAACTTAAATATTTACCGTATGAAAAAAGTTTTACTCTTTGCCGCTGCCGCTCTTTGCGCAGCATCTGCTTTCGCAGCAATTGACAATGTTGAGTATGAAAACCAAGCCGGCCTTATGTGTAAAAACAAATGGCTCAAATCGCTCAACAGTGACGAACGTGAAGGCGCTCAAGATTGGGCTAACCTCCCCTTCGCAAACTCGAACTACGCTCGTACAGCCCTCGTGCTCGGTGACAAAATCTACGTTGCTGAATCACGTCCGACAGTAGTCGAAGAAGGTGGCGAACCCAAAACTTACAACTACGCTACTCTTCACGAATTCGACCTCGTATCTGGCGATCTTATCAAATCGACCACTCTTACGAACGACGGTAGCCCCATCATT
>JAFZPB010000076.1 GCA_017552595.1 Muribaculaceae bacterium | reverse complement strand
CGGGTTTGTCTGGTCCATAAATTGCGAGAGCGCGTTCGTTCCAAAGAAAGTGTTAATAACCGAAGAGATTGTCTTAGCGTTGACAAGTTCGGTGGGAGTGAACACTTCATTGTCGCGGACGTTCATGCGCTCGCGGATTGTGCGTGCCATGCGAGCCAAGCCGACAGTAAACTGCTGGCTAAGTTGCTCTCCGACAGTGCGCACGCGGCGATTGCTCAAGTGGTCGATATCATCGACGTCGGCCTTCGAATTGATGAGTTCGATGAGGTACTTGATGATTGCGATAATATCTTCCTTGGTAAGCACGCGGACATCGTAGGGGATGTCGAGGTTGAGTTTGCGGTTGATGCGGTAACGGCCCACGTTTCCGAGGTCGTAACGCTTCTCGGAGAAGAAGAGGTTTTGAATCACCTCTTTAGCGCTGTTATCATCCGGCGGCTCTGCGTTGCGGAGCAGTCGGTAGATATGTTGAACGGCTTCCTTCTCGGAGTTGGTCATATCCTTTTGGAACGTATTGTGGATAATCTCGTAGTCGTTGGAGTTGACATCGTCCTTGTGGACAAGGATGAACGTGGCTCCTGAGTCGAGAATAGGCTGAATATGTTCCTCGGTGAGGACGGTTTCGCGGTCGACAACCACGGCGATACGGTCGATGGAGACCACTTCGCCCGTGTCGTCGTCAACGAAGTCCTCCGACCAAGTTTTCAACACTCTGGCGGCAAGTTTTTTGCCTACGGCTTCCTTGAGGTTCGCCTTTGTGACTTTGAGTTCTTCGGCTAGTCCGAAAATTTCGATAATATCCTTATCGCTTTCCATACCGATGGCACGGAGGAGTGTGGTAACGGGCAACTTTTTCTTACGGTCGATGTAGGCGTACATGACTTTGTTGATGTCGGTAGCGAACTCGATCCAAGAGCCGCGGAACGGGATGATTCGCGCAGAGTAAAGTTTGGAGCCGTTAGTGTGAGTGCTTTGACCGAAGAAAACGCCGGGAGAACGGTGGAGTTGCGAAACCACCACGCGTTCGGCGCCGTTGATTACGAATGTGCCGTTCTCGGTCATATAAGGAATTTGGCCGAGATAGACATCCTGCACGACGGTGGCAAAGTCCTCGTGGTCGGGGTCAGTGCAATAAAGTTTCAGTTTGGCCTTGAGGGGCACACTGTAGGTAAGTCCGCGCTTCAAGCATTCAGCGATAGTGTAACGCGGAGGGTCGATATAGTAATCGAGAAATTCGAGAACGAAGTTATTGCGCGTGTCGGCAATGGGGAAGTTCTCGGAAAAGACTTTAAAGAGTCCCTCATTATTTCTTTTCTCGGGGGGTGTATCGAGTTGAAGGAAATCGCGGAACGACTTCAATTGCACCTCGAGAAAGTCGGGATAAGGATAAGGATTCTTAACCGACGAAAAATTGATACGGGGTTTGTTTGCAGTTGTTTTAGGCATCGAAAATTAAATGATTAGTGGAACTCAAAATAAAAAATAGCACAAAAAGGTTAAGAATCCACAACGAAGGAGATTCTTAACCTAATTACCTGAAGATTAGGCAATATTATTTAAGTTCAACTTCTGCGCCTGCTTCTTCGAGTTGCTTTTTAAGACCTTCAGCGTCAGCCTTAGCGAGGCCTTCCTTAACGGTCGAGGGAGCTCCGTCAACGAGTTCTTTGGCTTCTTTGAGGCCAAGACCGGTGAGTTCCTTAACGAGTTTAACGACTGCGAGCTTGCTTGCACCAGGGGCTTTGAGAACTACATCGAACGATGATTTTTCTTCAGCCTCAGCAGCACCAGCGGTAGCACCACCAGCGGCAACTGCTACAGCAGCAGCGGCGGGTTCGATACCGTATTCTTCTTTGAGAATTTGAGCAAGTTCGTTGACTTCTTTAACGGTGAGGTTTACGAGTTGTTCAGCAAAAGCTTTAAGATCTGCCATTTTAGTATGATTTAAATTGTTAGTATTTCAAATTTGTTGTTATTTTTTTGATAATGTTTCAAGCACTCCGTGAATAGTGTTGCCACCCGACTGGAGGGCGCTGATGACGTTCTTCGCGGGCGATTGCAGCAAAGCGACAATGTCGGCGATGAGTTCGTTCTTGCTCTTGATGCTCGACAAAGCGTTGAGTTGGTCGGCGCCGATGTAGAACGATTCTTCAACGTAAGCGGCCTTGAGGGCGGGAAGGGTTTCATTCTTCTTAACGAAGTTCTTGATAAGTTTGGCGGGGGCGTTGCCGACATTGGTGAACATCACCGATGTGGTGCCAGCCAAAGAGGGATACAACTCAGAATAGTCGGCCTCGAGAGTTTCGAGGGCTTTCTTGAGAAGGGTGTTCTTAACGACCATCAGTTTGATGCCGGCCTTGAAGCAGGCACGACGGAGGTCGCTCGTTTTTTCAGCGTTCAAACCGGCGGTTTCAACGAGGTAGAACGACGGATACTGCTTAACAGTTTCGGCGATCTTTTCTATAATAAGGGCTTTATCTTCTTTTCTCATTGTCGTTGATGTTTAATGATTAAAGTTCAATGGATTTTGAGTCGACTTTCAAGCCGGGGCTCATCGTACTTGAGAGATAAATGCTCTTAATATATGTACCCTTAGCCGTAGCGGGTTTGAGTTTAATCAGAGTGTTGATAAATTCGCGGGCGTTTTCCACCATCTGTTGGGGAGTGAAGGAAACTTTGCCGATCGAGGAGTGAACGATACCGTTCTTGTCGACCTTAAAGTCGATTTTACCTTTCTTCACTTCTTCAACAGCCTTGGCGACGTCGACGGTCACAGTACCGCTCTTGGGGTTCGGCATCAAGCCACGCGGACCGAGGATACGGCCGAGGGCACCGATTTTACCCATGATAGCGGGCTGGGTGATGATAACGTCGATATCGGTCCAACCGCCTTTGATTTTGTCAATGTATTCGTCAAGGCCAACGTAGTCGGCGCCGGCAGCCTTAGCGGCCGATTCGGCATCGGGGTTACAAAGGACGAGAACGCGGATAACTTTGCCAGTGCCGTGAGGCAGTGTGACAACGCCACGAACCATCTGATTGGCCTTACGGGGATCTACGCCAAGACGGACATCAATATCAAGCGACGCGTCGAATTTAGTGAAAGTGATTTCTTTCACCTTCTCAGCGGCTTCCGCAAGAGTATAAGTCTTCCCGGCTTCAATCTTTTCTAAAGCAATCTTTTGATTTTTCGTAAGTTTACTCATTTCAATCGAAGTTTATTAGTTGTTACCAGGGAATTCCCCTTTTACGGTGATACCCATACTTCTGGCTGTTCCGGCGATCAAGCGCATGGCTGATTCGACGGTAAAGCAGTTCAAATCGACCATCTTGTCTTCTGCGATAGCCTTCACCTGCTCCCAAGTGACGGATGCCACTTTCGTACGGTTGGGCTGTGCCGAACCGCTTTTGATTTTAGCGGCTTCGAGGAGTTGCACTGCTGCCGGAGGAGTCTTTACTACGAAGTCGAAACTCTTGTCGGTGTAGTAAGTAATCACAACGGGAAGCACTTTGCCAGCCTTTTCCTGTGTACGAGCATTGAATTGCTTGCAGAAATCCATGATGTTAATACCCTTAGAACCCAAAGCGGGACCTACTGGCGGTGAAGGATTTGCTGCTCCACCTTTAATCTGCAATTTGATTTGTCCAGCAATTTCTTTAGCCATTTTGTTTATTTTAGTTAATTTGTTTTACACACAACTATCCCTGCCAGTGACACGAAACGTCCGTAACAACGCCGCATCACGACAGTTCAAGTTCCACTTGCGAATGTTCCAGTTCCAGCGGAGTTTGACGGCCAAAAATCTTGACCATAACCACAAGTTTCTTCTTCTCTTGGTTGACCTCTTGAATCGTTCCGACGAAGCCGCTGAACGGGCCATAATTGACCTTGACGGTGTCGCCGACACGATATTCGATGTCGTCCTCGTCGATGTTGTTGAAAGCGTCGGCAACGCCGAGCATCCTCTGCACTTCCGATAAGCGGAGGGCCTCAGGCTTCGAGCCGCGGTCCTTGCCCTTAAGGAAGTCGATGACGTTGGTGGTGTTGCGCAACTGGTTTTCAACCTCAGGAGTGAGGATTGCCTCAACGAAAACGTAGCCGCCGTAAAGGTTGCGTTCTTTGACCACCTTCTTGCCGTTACGCACTTGAAGCACCTTTTCCATCGGAATCAGCACCTGGAAGAGGAAATGGCCCAAGTCGGAGTTTTTCATCGCTCCTTCAAGGATTTCCTTGACGGAGGCTTCCTTCCCCGAAATGGCGCGGAGGACATACCATGCCTTTTCAGGCTTGCCTGTCTCCTGGCCACGGCTCTTGGCCACCTGCTTCTCGATGCGGGCGCGCTCCTCTGTCGACATATTTTCGTCAGCCAACAGGTCGCTTACCGATTTTATTTGCTTATCTTCCGACATTTCTGTTAAAGATTAAGAGAACAAATTCGGCAATTTGTAAACGCCTTCCGACATGATGAATTTGAAAACTGTGTCCATCGCGAAGATTATCAGTGCTAAAATAATGGAAGCGATAAGCACCGTAACCGCGCTACGGATCAACTGGCTCTTTGTGGGCCAAGAAGTCTTATACCGAAGTTCGGTATACGACTCCTCAATATTCGTAAGTAATTTAAGTTTTTTCATTTACATTTATTTGTTTGGCACGGGAAGTAAGACTCGAACTCACGACCCTCGGTTTTGGAGACCGATGCTCTACCAACTGAGCTATTCCCGTTTATAATGGCCGCCGGCCCAGAGGGCCGACCGCCATTCTTGTTTTGGTTGAGAGATAATCTCGAAAGATTAGTCGTCGAGGATTTCTGTGATCTGACCCGAACCTACGGTACGGCCACCTTCGCGGATAGCGAAACGGAGACCTTGGCTGCAAGCAACGGGAGTGATCAACTCTACATTGATCGACACGTGGTCGCCGGGCATAACCATTTCGATTCCTTCGGGAAGGGTGATTTGGCCGGTAACGTCCAGTGTACGGATGTAGCCCTGGGGACGATAGTTGTTGTGGAACGGAGTGTGACGGCCACCTTCTTCTTTCTTCAAAACGTAGATTTGAGCTTTGAATTTGCTGTGAGGATGTACCATACCCGGGTGGCAGATAACCATACCACGCTTAACTTCGTTCTTGTCAATACCACGGAGAAGGAGACCTACGTTGTCACCTGCTTCACCTTGGTCGAGGAGTTTGCGGAACATTTCAACACCGGTAACAACCGATTTGCGTTCTGCACCAAGACCCATGATTTGAACTTCGTCACCAACTTTGACAACACCAGTTTCGATACGACCAGTGGCAACAGTACCACGACCGGTAATCGAGAAGACGTCTTCTACAGGCATCAAGAAAGGTTTGTCAACGTCGCGCGGAGGCAGAGGAATCCAAGTGTCGACTGCGTCCATGAGTTCCATAACCTTTGCTTCCCATTCGGGTTCGCCGTTGAGGGCACCGAGGGCTGAGCCACGGATGATAGGTGTGTTGTCACCGTCATATTCATACTGTGAGAGGAGTTCACGCATTTCCATTTCAACGAGTTCGAGCATTTCTTCGTCGTCAACCATGTCACATTTGTTCAAGAAGACAACGATGCGGGGAACGTTTACTTGGCGAGCGAGGAGGATGTGTTCACGTGTTTGGGGCATCGGGCCGTCAGTAGCGGCAACCACGATGATAGCGCCGTCCATCTGAGCAGCACCAGTTACCATGTTCTTGACGTAGTCGGCGTGTCCCGGGCAGTCAACGTGTGCATAGTGACGGGTTGCAGTTTCATACTCAACGTGAGCGGTGTTGATGGTGATACCACGTTCTTTCTCTTCAGGAGCGTTGTCGATTTGGTCGAACGACTTGATTTCAGAGAGACCTTGCTTTGCCAATACGAGGGTAATGGCGGCGGTCAAAGTGGTTTTACCGTGGTCAACGTGACCGATAGTACCAATGTTTACGTGCGGTTTGGTTCTT
>JAFZPB010000075.1 GCA_017552595.1 Muribaculaceae bacterium | reverse complement strand
TAGACCGCCACACCGTTCGAAAGGGTAAATTTCTTATATCCCAATTTTGCGTTTTCAGTTTTGACAACGCGGCCCGGTTTAGGCAGGTCGGAAATCAGCGGTTCGTTGGAAACGTTATCGACATAAGGAGCAATATCCTCTGCGGCCACATCGGCGAGCATCGCCTCCACCTCTTCATTCGTGGGATATTTCAGGCCCTCTTTGTCGGGGAGCATCAGACAAACAACGAGATTGTTCTGCCCCACTACATCAGCCAACATCTTATTTACCATGTTGACATCTGCCGCGTTGGCGAGACGCTGAATAATATTAAATTGCACTTCAGCGCTGGCAATCGGTTCGTTGTCGATGAAATTCTGAACATATTCAGCGCAATATTCAGCGCTTTTCTTTTTGTCGCGGCCATTATAATCAACTTCGGCGTTAGCCAATATGCGGGCTTTCGCACGCTCGTATTCCGAAGCGGTGAATCCGCAACGCAACGCACGCAACATCTCACGATAAAGTGTGGTGACGGCCTTGTCAAGGCCCTCTGCCGACGAAATCACATCGCCGCCAAAGGCTCTCTTCGTTTTAGCGATTAAAAAGTTGTCGTCAAACACCACGGCGTTGATGAAAGGTGGATTTGCGCTTTGACGCATCTCGTCAAGTCGGGCGTTAAGCATATTCATCGCCGCATTAAGGATGTATTTATAAACGAGATAATAGACTTCGCCTCGCATCCCCACGGGATATTGTTCGTGCTTGAAGAGAATATATGTTTCCGCTACACTTTGTTCTTTATCCTTCGCGATACATATAATCGGTTTTTCATTATCGGGAATCTCCACATAATAGCGTTCCGCGGGATTTTCAGGCTTAGCGATTTTGCCGAATATGTCTCGGATTTTCGCTTCGATTTCATCGACGTTGATGTCGCCCACAACGACTATCGCCTGCAAGTCGGGCCGATACCATTTTTCGTAATAGTCGCGCAAAGCCTTATAAGGGAAATTATCCACTACCGACATCAGGCCGATAGGCATACGGTGGCCGTAACGATTCGACCCGTCGGGACACGGGTGGTTTGTGCCCACCGGATAAACCACGGGGAAAATCTGCTCCGCCATGCGTTTTGACGCGGAGGAAGTCGAGCGCCACTCCTCGTGGATGACACCTCGTTCGTGGTCAATGTCATCGTCGGTCAACAACAACCCGTTTGACCAATCGCGCAATATCCAAAGGCATGAATCTACCGACGACGGAATCGCCCCCACAGGCACATTGTCTATGTTATAAATAGTTTTGTCTAAACTGGTTACGGCATTGAGGTTGACACCGAATTTCACCCCTATGCTTTCGCAATATTTGATTACTCCGTTGCCGGGGAAATGCTCTGTGCCGTTGAAGCACATATGTTCGAGAAAATGCGCAAGGCCGCGTTGGTTTTCCTCTTCGAGAATAGAGCCTACTTTCTGGGCGATATAGAAGTTTGCCTGTCCTTGAGGTTCGGCATTATGACGAATGTAGTAGGTCATGCCGTTGTCGAGGTGACCGATTCTTACGGCGGGGTCTAAGGTGATGCTTTGTTGGGCAAATGCTCCAATGACACACATCAGAGCCACCACAGTGGTTAAAAATCTATTTTTCATATATTTCGTTCAAAATTGTATTTTTATGTCAATCCATTTTCACAGTGTCAAATTTCCGCAGTGAAAAGCCTATGGGCATATTGACCGATTGCGATAGTCGCCACGGTCAATACCAAACCCCTCGTTGTTTTGGCCAAGCCTACTCGACGGGAATCCAAATTTCGGAGAGCAACTCTTCCGCCGGCGTTGATTCGGGGTCGTTGAGATATTTCTCGAAAGTGGGTTTGTTAAGCACCTTCACTCCGGCATCGGCAAGCAATTTGCCGTAAATCAAGGGATAAACATCCGCAAATTGCTCGTAAGGGCCTTTGACCTTGAATACTATAAACTTGCCGCCTTCAATCGTGCGGATACCTACTTCGTCCGACGGTTCCAAATTCTTAACCACAGAGGCTGAGATGCACACATCGACGCGACACGCCTCGGCAGGCGTGGTCGAAGGATTGTCTAAATACTGATTCATGTATTCCGCATCCTCGCAGTCGGTCAATACATTCTTTTCAGCGCAATAATTCACAAGTTTGCCCCATGCCGAAGAATAATCAACTTTTGAATAATCACCCGTCAGACGGCAATAGATAGCCTTAACGTCGTTTCTCGACTGAATTCTTTGTTCGATTATCATAATAATTAAGTATTTTTCGACTACAAATATAGCAATTATTTTCAAAGCATATCAACAAAGCGGTTAATTTTTCAAGTCCAATATTGGCAATTTCATTTAAAAAACATAACTTTGCGAACAGAATCAATAATTAACTCTTAATACATTCAATCCATGGGTCCATTAGCAATAACAATAACTGTGGTGGCTGTGATTCTTGTCATCGCCATTATCTGCGTAATTATTGCCGTGAAGTCGGCAAAACCACACGAAAACTCACTTTGGCGCAGCAGAAAACGCAACTGCCTCGGTCTGCCATGGTCGTTTACCGTTTACGACCTCTCCGACGACCGTTTCTTCGTGACATCCGGTTTTCTCAACCTACGCGACGAGGAAATCCGCCTCTACCGTGTAATCGACATAACTTTCAAGGCATCGATATGGCAGCGGCTGTTCGGAATGGGCACCATCACAATGAACACTTCCGATAAAACCACAAACGTGCTTGAAATCAAAAACGTGAAAAAGGCGCGTGATGTCAAAGAACTGATTGCCAAGAACGTGGAAGCCCAACGCGACAAAAAACGCGTTATCAGCCGCGAAATCATGGGCGGCGCCGAAATCGAACTCGACAACATCGAGGACAACTAAGAAGAGTTAAAGATTAGGAATTGTAGAACGGCATTTGGCAATCTGACCGTAACTTAGACTTACAAAACGACAAAAGGGGCGAGCCATAGCGGCCCGCCCCTTGTTTTTTGGCGAATGATAATCAGACGGTGAGGATTTCTTTCTCCTTAGCGGCGAATACCTCGTCGATTTTCTTCAGGTATTTGTCGTGGAGTTTTTGTGCCGAACCTTCGGCGTCTTTTTCCATATCTTCGGGCAATCCGTTCTTGACAGCCTTCTTCAGCCCTTCTATGGCTTCGCGGCGGGCGTTACGAACCGACACCTTGGCGTTCTCCATTTCGGCCTTGCACTGCTTGACGAGTTGCTTGCGGCGCTCTTCGGTCAGCGGCGGAATCGACAGGCGTATTACCTCTCCGTTGTTTTCGGGCATAATTCCCACTTCGGAGTTAATGATGGCTTTTTCGATTTCTTTGAACATTGATTTTTCCCACGGGGTGATGGCAATCGTACGTGCGTCGGGGCAGGTGATGTTTGCCACATTCGAGATGGGCGCCATCGAACCGTAATAGTTCACGCGCACTCCGTCGAGAATTTTGGCGTTTGCCTTGCCGGCGCGGATGCGTTGTAGCGTTTCCTCAAGATAGGCCACAGCCATTTCCATTTTTTCTTCTGCTGGGTCGAGATAAGTTTTTACGTCTTCCATGTTTCTATTATTTTGATTGTTAATTTATTTCGCTTGATAAACGACCGTGCCGATTTCTTCTCCGTCGATGACGAGGCGACGCAAGTTGCCGACAGTGTCCATATCGAACACCACGATAGGCATTCCGTTTTCGCGGCAAAGCGAAGTGGCGGTCATATCCATCACCTTCAGCCCGCGGCTGAGAATTTCGTCGTAACTGATGCGGTCGAACTTCGTCGCAGTCGGGTCTTTTTCGGGGTCGGCGGTGTAGATGCCGTCGACACGTGTGCCCTTCAACATCACGTCGGCGCCCAATTCGATGGCGCGGAGAGCCGAACCGGTGTCGGTTGTGAAGAACGGATTACCTGTGCCTCCTGCCACGATTGCCACTTTGCCCGCTTTAAGGGCAGCGATGGCTTTGCGGTTGCTATAGTATTCGCCTATAGGTGCCATCGGTGTGGCGGTGAAAACTTCCGCCGGTTGGCCGGCATTCTCGAGAGCCGAACTAAGCGCCAACGAGTTTATCACCGTAGCCAACATTCCCATCTGGTCGCCTTTCACGCGGTCGAATCCTTTGGCCGCACCCGACAGACCGCGGAAGATATTGCCGCCGCCTATCACGATAGCCACTTCAACGCCCGCCTGGGCCAATTCTTTCACTTGTTGGGCATACTCGCCCAAGCGTTGAGGGTCGATGCCGTAGCCTTGTGCGCCCATCAGCGATTCGCCGCTCAACTTCAAAAGTATGCGTTTATACTTTACTGACATTGTAGATTTTTGTTTTGTTATGGTATATCTTCGCAAAGTTACAAATTTCGACATAAAAAAGCCATTACGAGGACAAAAATTTTTGCAAAAAAACAAAAAAATCTCAAGATTTTTATCGGGAAACGGCGTGTTTTAGGCACATTATTTGCAGTATATGGGCTTATCGTAAACCTACAAACTACGAAATAACCACATTTATCAAACATCTATTTTTTTCAATATGGAAAAGAACGATAAACATCAACTCGAAAGAGAAACCGAAACGCTCGTCTCGGTATTTAACGATTTCTGTGAAAAATACCATCTGGATTTGTTTCTTATTGTCGGGCGGAGAAATGAAGACATCGGCTATGTGTCATTTAGGGGATGCCCCGACGATATGGCTCTCTCCGCTTGCGACGGTGCCGCGAGAAACGGCGGGCTCTACCACACCATCCTCTCTGCCGCTGAAACGCTTGAACTCGCCCGCAAAGACGGTTTTGACTTTGAAGCGGTCCATGAAGGCAGATCAACGGTCGCCGAGCAATTCCGCAAAATCGCTGATAACAAACGGCAACAAAAGGATTAATCTTGGCATAAAACACCTTTTGCGTTGCTCATAACGCATAAATGATTGCCTCAGCGGAAAAGGAAAAGAGGATGCTCGAAAGTCGGCGAGCATCCCCTCTAAACTTTAAACTATCCTCTATAAACTTTATCCTCGACGGGGATTTTTTTGGAAAAGTCAGAGGTTTTTAGTAATTTCGCAACGCTAAAACGATTTATTGACAGCGGAAAAGATATGGAACGACATCTCATCAGCAACACATCGACTATCTATGACGCCCTCGAACGAATGAACCAACTGTCGGGCAGTGAACGAACGCTTCTTGTGGTCAACGCAGAGCGGCGAATGGTTGGCACTCTTACCGACGGCGACATCCGTCGCGGTCTGTTGCGTCGTGTCGGTCTCGATGCTCCTGTCACCGAGGTTATGCACCGCAATTTCCGTTGCTTGCGCGGCCAACAACCCGACCTCTTCCTGATGAAAGATGCTCGCCGCAAGGGTATCACGTTGCTTCCTCACCTCGACGACGAAGGCCGCGTGACACGGCTTTACGATTTGACGGTGTGCAAATCAGTCCTGCCGTTGACGGCGATTCTTATGGCTGGAGGCCGTGGCGAACGCCTGCGTCCGCTGACGCTTTCCACACCGAAACCGCTGCTCAAAATCGGCGACAAGGCTATTATCGACTACAATGTTGAGGCTCTTGCCCGCGTGGGAATCACCGACATCAGCGTCACCGTCAACTATCTTGCCGAACAAATTGAGGCCCACTTTGCCGACCACAGCGACGGCATGAACATACGCTGTGTACGCGAGCCGCGCCATCTCGGCACTATCGGTTCGGCACGTCTTTGCGACCTTGACGATAATGGGACATCGCTCATAATGAATTCCGACATCCTCACTACGATTTCCTATGAAGAGATGTATCTCAAGCACGTTGCCACCGACGCTGACATGACTGTCGCTACGGTGCCGTATATCGTTTCCGTGCCCTTCGGAGTGCTCGAAACCGAAGGCGACGCCATCCGCTCTGTCAAAGAAAAGCCCACATTTACCTATTATTCCAACGCAGGAATATATATCGTCAAAAACAAATTGTTGAAGTCGATTCCCGAAGATGAGCCGTTCGACGCCACCGACCTTATCGAACAGGCCATCAACGAAGGCCGTCAGGTGGTTTATTACCCCATCGACGGAACATGGATTGACATCGGCTCGCCCGACGATTTCCGCAAAGCCCAACAACTTATGCGACATTTCAATGACATAAACCGTAATTATTAACCCTTTAATTGACACACTACTATGGCAGAAAGCAACTGTATCGATTATGTGAAAATCCTTTGCCGTTCGGGCAAAGGGGGCGCCGGCTCGGCTCATCTTCATCGAGCCAAATATGTTCCGAAAGGTGGTCCTGACGGCGGCGACGGCGGTCGTGGCGGACACGTCATACTTCGTGGTAGCCGACATCTTTGGACTCTCCTCCCGCTCAAATATCAACGTCATATTTTTGCCGGAAACGGCACCGCCGGCACCGAATGCCGAAGTTCGGGCAAGGACGGCGAGGATAAAATCGTCGAAGTACCCTGCGGCACAGTGGTTTATGATGCCGAGACGGGCAAATATCTCTGCGAAGTCACTGAAGACGGGCAAGAGGTGAAACTTCTCAAAGGCGGTCGCGGCGGCCTTGGCAATTGGCATTTCAAATCGCCCACCAACCAAACGCCCCGCTACGCACAGCCGGGCGAACCGTCGGTGGAGCGGACGGTTATTCTCGAATTGAAAATGCTTGCCGATGTAGGTCTTGTCGGTTTTCCTAATGCTGGTAAATCCACGCTGCTCTCGGCAGTGTCGGCTGCTCGTCCTAAAATTGCCGACTATCCCTTCACCACGATGGAGCCGCAACTTGGCATCGTCGCCCATCGCAACTCGACATCGTTCGTCATGGCCGACATTCCTGGCATCATCGAGGGTGCAAGCGAAGGGCGCGGTTTGGGATTGCGTTTCCTCCGACATATCGAGCGAAATGCAGTGCTGCTTTTTCTCGTACCTGCCGACGCTGACGACATCGTCGGACAATATCACACGTTGCGGGCCGAGTTGCAGAAATTCAACCCGCAGTTGATGGACAAAAATCATATTCTCGCCATTTCGAAATCCGACTTCCTCGACGACGAACTTATCAGCGAAATCGCCGCCTCGTTGCCCGAGGATGTGCCTCATGTGTTTATCTCGGCAGTCACCGGACAGGGAATCACGGCACTCAAGGATATGCTTTGGCGTGCCATCAACGACGAAAACAATCTTATTATCAACGATGAAATAGCCCATCGTCCGCTCGATGTCCAGCATCGGGTGGAAGAGGAGGACAATTTCATCTTCGAACCCGAACCCGTCGAAGAAGAGGACATCCTCGACGGAATCGACCCGTTTGAATACGGCGACGACGAATGGAGTTGATTCGGTTTTATAACGTCGCCGACGGCATTGTGGCCGGAACAACCGGAAGAGGGGTGGTCGGAAACGGCAATTCCTATTCCGGTTTTAATATTTGCCACTATGTAGGCGACAAACCGAACCACACCGACGCTTGTCTCCACAACCTTGCCGACATACTCGGTTTGCCCATTGAGAACATCATCTCCCCACGTCAGATTCACTCCGACAAGGTTGTTGTAGTCAGTGAAATAGCCGATTTTCGCAATGTCGAAGCCGATGCACTTGTCACCAATCTGCCCGACGTCGCCGTTGGCATAAACACGGCTGATTGTGTCCCCGTTCTCTTGGCGGACACAGCCGACGGAATAGTGGCGGCTATCCATGCAGGATGGCGTGGAATCGTCAAAGGCATCATCGGCAAGACTGTGGGCATTATGTCCGATTTGGGGGCTTGCCCGGCAGAAATCAAGGCCGTCATCGCGCCGGCTATTTGCGCCGACTGCTACGAAGTGGGAGAAGATGTTGCGACGGTATTTCGCGATGCGGGCCTTGACGACTGCGTTGACGCTCATGGCGCCCGTCCGCATATCGACCTACCGAAAGCCGCATTAATACAACTCATCGTTGAAGGCGTAGCAGCGGAAAATATCTCCGTCGCCGACGACTGCACGCGCTGCAACCCTCAACGATATTTCTCGGCACGACGTCTCGGCATCGATTCGGGCCGCAATTTCTCTTTCATTTATCGCAAATCATCTTCAACAAAATGACTCATAGCGACACTTTCCCGATAGGCATTTTCGACTCAGGCTACGGCGGCCTGACAATCCTCGACGCGATTCGCCGTCGTCTGCCCGAATATTCCTACCTCTATCTCGGCGACAACGCCCGTGCCCCCTATGGCATCCGCTCTTTCGATGAAATCTACCGCTTTACCCTTGAAGCCATGCGATTTCTTTTCGACCGTGGTTGCCGCCTTGTCATTCTTGCTTGCAACACCGCATCGGCGAAGGCGTTGCGCTCGATTCAGCAAAAGGATTTGCCGAAAATCGACTCGTCGCGCCGTGTGTTAGGCGTAATTCGTCCGACTGTCGAGCAACTCGGCGGACTGACATCCGACGGCCGCATAGGATTGTTCGCCACACCCGGAACTGTCGCCAGCGGCTCGTACGACATCGAAATCGCGAAACTCTATCCGTCGTTCCGACTCTATTCCCACGCTTGCCCGAGTTGGGTGGAAATCGTCGAAGCGGGAAAAGCCGACAGCGACATCGCAGACGAAGCCGTCAAAACCGACGTGGAGGCGCTTTTCGCTATTGAGCCGACAATTGACACTATTATCCTCGGGTGCACACATTATCCGCTGTTGCTCGACAAAGTGGAGGAACATGTGGCCGGCCGCGCGAAGGTAGTCACCCAAGGGCAACTCGTAGCGGAAAGCCTTGCCGACTACCTACGTCGCCATCCCGAAATCGCCGAGCGATGCCGTCGCGACGGTGACGTTGAATTTCTCACCACGGGTCCTGCCGAACGCTTCGACGAAAACGCCTCGCTTTTCCTCGGCCATGAAGTGGCGGCTAAGCATTGCGAATTTTAAGCGGTATTTTGCGCCACTTTTAGTTTTTTTTGCTACATTTGTGCAGTTAATCATTTGTTTGACCATAAAAAACATAAAATTATGAAACTTTTCAGTTATAAAACAGCACTCCGACTGTCGATGCTTGCAGTGGCTTCGTTTATGATGGTCACCTGCGGCGACGACGAACCAAAGCCCGGTCCCGATGTGGTGCATGTCACAGGCTTGGGCATTTCTCCTATCGAATTGAACATGGTCGTGGGCGAAACGTCACAACTTGAAATCGTTGTTCTCCCCGACAACGCCACCAACAAAAGTTATACTATTTCATCATCACAACCGGCTGTTGCCAAGGTCAGCGCAACGGGATTGGTCACAGCCGTTGGCGAAGGCACATCAACAATCACAGTCAAAACCGACGACGGCGGTTATACTGAGACCTGTAATGTCACTGTCAGTAATAAAACAGTAAGCGTCACTGGTGTTTCGATTAGTTGCCCCACATCGGAAATTCACGTTTATGAAGAGGTGGAAGTTACAGCGGTTGTCAAGCCGGAAAACGCCACGAACAAAGAAGTTGAATGGCAATACGACCACTCGTATCTCAGTGTTACTCCCACATCCGACCCTCTTAAAATAAAGGTAAAGGCATTGCGCTCCGGCGCCGCTACCGTCAGAGTTGTTACGAAAGACGGCGGTTATGCGGCTACAAAGAGTTTCATGCTTACCACCGTGCCGGTTACAGGCATTGATATTGACCCCAAAGAAATGACGCTCGTCATTGGTGGAACGGGAACTATTACTGTCACCGTCAAGCCGGCTAATGCTACCAACCCAACTATCAACTGGTCAACGCAAAACGCATCGATTGCAACCGTCAACTCGTCGGGTGTTGTAACGGCTAAATCATCAGGATCCACCTATATTGAGGCTAAGAGTGCCGATGGCGGCTATCTCAAACAGTGCAAGGTGACTGTATATCCGAAGGCCACATCGGCCACTTTGTCAGGTCCGGCAACTATCAGCCGTACAAGTTATAATAACGGCACTAAATATTATGCCAAATGGACAATATCGCCTTCCGCCGCCGCAAACAACCCCTTCCACTTTGAGTTCGAAGGTTCCCACTCATTCGGAATCGACAAAACGACAGGCCAAATTTTCGTTAGTTATATGGGCGAACATAAGTATCGCCTCGTCATGGACGACGGCAGCGGCGTCAAGTCGAATTGGGTCACGACAAACGTAGTTAATTAGAGGGCTGCCCCACTGAATAACCCCAATAAGATATTTTTGCTGTCCGCTAAAAGTTAAAAGAGTGCCCAATATCCATCCGCAATACCGATAAACAGGTGCTGCGGATGGTTTTTGCAAAAAGTAAGCCCCTAATCAAAGAGTGATGGCTCCAATGGTGGCGGTTCCGCTTGCTCAATTACCTTCAGCCAGTCCTTTTCAGGCTCT